>CAYPMJ010000164.1:0-2707 GCA_964411785.1 uncultured Oscillospiraceae bacterium | reverse complement strand
GCTCGTCGGGCTCATAACCCGAAGGTCGTTGGTTCAAATCCTTCCCCCGCAACCAGAAAAGTCAGTCGCTTTCTTTAAAGAAAGCGACTGACTCTTTTCATTTTAAGGCGATGATTGAGTGCCTCAGGCCGCAGCATCAGCAGTAAGTGGTCCAGAAGCCTCTCCGGCTCTATCCGCCGGTAGTGTAATCTGTGGCCCGACACAATATGTATAATTGCGAAACCCCTGCATCTGTCAGGCCAGGCTTTTGCGGACTTAACTCCTGAGGCGCTTCGGATTGCGTTATTTCCTTATTCACATTGACACTCCAGGCTATTTATATCACAGACAGATTATATTAAGGGCAAAGGGGAAGCACTCGCGTGTTTCCCCTTTGCCTCACGTTTAAAAACCGCCGGAATGCCAATCTGTCACTCCGATGATTTTAAGACAGGATTCTTATTCGGCTTCGAACATATCCTTGCCCAGACCGCACACGGGACATACCCAGCTGTCAGGGACATCCTCCCAGGGAGTACCAGGCGCAACACCGTTATCCGGATCTCCCACCTCAGGATCGTAGACGTAGCCGCACGGGCATACATACTTCTCCATCTTCGCAGACCTCCGAAATATCATTAAAAGTACCGCTCAAGCAGACCCTTCAGAGCCTTGCCGTGGCGGGCCTCGTCCCTGGCCATCTCGTGGACGGTGTCATGGATGGCATCAAGGCCGTTCTTCTTGGCGCACATTGCCAGGTCAACCTTGCCCTGGGTAGCGCCAAACTCACAGTCAACACGCCAGGCCAGGTTCTTCTCGGTTGACGTGGTCATGTTCGGCTCCAGCTCCGTGCCCAGAAGCTCCGCAAACTTGGACGCGTGCTCAGCCTCCTCATAGGCCGCCTTCTCCCAGTACAGAGCTATCTCAGGATAGCCCTCACGGCTGGCAATCCGAGCCATGCACAGATACATTCCAACCTCTGAGCACTCGCCGCTGAAGTTTGCCTTCAGCTGCTCCAGAATATACGCCTTGTCCGCATCAGAGATGTCGGCATTGTTCTTTACAGTCTTGTCATAGATTCCGTACTCATGCTCCGCTGCAAGCTTGATCTCTCCCGACTGCTCAATGAATTTTGATCCATCCACTCCGCACACCGGGCATTTCTCTGGCGGATTCTCGCCCTCATACACATATCCACAGACAGGACAAACCCACTTCTTCATAAAATGACCTCCAAAAAAATAATTAATGACCCTTTTCTTATATACACGGCTCCGCCGATGTATCCTCTCTCAACATGCAATCCCGACATATTCCCCGGAAGATGACACTGTGCCCTGTGACGCGGCCGCATGTAATCTCTTCAGCACATTTTTTCATCAGTGTGTCATCACCGCGCTCAACGTCCATCACTGCCCCGCACCGCCCACAGATAAAATGGTAATGGGGCCGCGTGTCCGCATCAAACCTCTCCCGTCCATCCACCACGCCCACAGATACTATCTCCCCTGTCTCCAGGAATGCGGTTATATTTCTGTAAACCGTGGCAAGAGACAAATCTGGATAATCCGGCTTCAGCCGTTCAAACACCCACTCGGCGGTGGGATGAACGGGGGTGGAGCGCATGACCGCGAGAATCGCCTCTCGCTTCCGGCTGTAGCGCTTCATGTTCTCTCCTAACAATAATAATTCTCATTTGCAAATCCATTATAGCAGCTTTTTAAAATTTGTAAAGGGGTAAACGGGTTTTTTCACAGTTTTTTTCTGGTCCCAATCGTCAGGAGCGTCTGCACTTATGGAAGTGCCGAGCAAACGCTCATCGCCGACTTGCGAGTGCATCCCTAGATACACCTGACCTGCTGGGAACAGCTGTCAGCGCCCTTCCCATAGACGTCACCTATTAAGGCCAGTAGCACTGATTCCGCACTCAGCGCAGCATCAGATAATATCATGATTAAATTTTTCCGTCTCTTGATTTTTAATGAAAAATGTGGTATACAATACGCGTCGATAAGACTAAATACAGGGTTCATTTTAAAGGAGGAGGACAGAGATGGTGAGCAAATGGATGATTGGTATATTCCTGGCGGCAGCTTTAACGATGCTTACCGGATGCTCAAATGTATCGGAAATAACCGAGGCGGAAACAGGCAATGAGGAGGCTTCCGTTCCTGAAGGTGCAATGCAGCGAAACCCTGAGGGAAAAGGACCTGAAATGGATGGAGGCAGAGGTACAGGAAACGGCGCAGTAAATGGCGCAGGCAACGGTATGAACATGGGAGGCGGAATCGCGGAAAACAGTGAGGAAGTGCAGACAGTTCTTGATGAGAACTCATCCAAATTCCAGCAGTTCACGTTCAACGACGAATCATACGGAGTATCCTTTGAATACAGCCTGTATATTCCTGAGGGGTATGATGAGGCTCAAAACTATCCGCTGCTTCTGTTTATTCCGGACTCAACAGGCACAGGGAAAACGGCGCAGGAGCTTGTGGAACAGTATTACGGTGCTACAATCTGGGTTACAGCTGAAGAACAGGCTAAGCACCCGTCTTTCGTCCTTGTCCCGGCTTATACAAGGACAGCAGCCAGCGATGACGCCACTGTTTCAGATGAAGTAAAAGCTACCGTTGCGTTACTTGAACAGCTGCAGGAGACATACAGCATCGACGCAGATAGACTGTATACAACCGGACAGTCCGGCGGATGTATGTGCTCTTTCTACTTT
>CAYPMJ010000163.1:0-2959 GCA_964411785.1 uncultured Oscillospiraceae bacterium | reverse complement strand
GAACCCGCTTACAGGCTGCGTCATACCCGGCACTGTCATCTGTGACGCGCAGCCCGTGCGCTATTGTCGTCTCTTCATTCATCCTCATCACCGCCATGCGCCATAGGTGCGGCCTTAAATTGAGTATAATGACTACTGACCACTGCATGGTCAGTAGTTTTATTATACCATGAAGCGAAGCGAAATGGTATAATTGGCCATGCGCTTTAAGCGCGGCCTTAAATTGAGTATAATAGCCACTCCGTGGCTATTATACCAGAACCGCACGTATTTTTACACTGCATTTTCCCGCTCCCGGCAACTTTTGTCATTTTCCAGAAAAAGCTGATTAATTCCCGTCAATATCTGTCACTTCTATCACACCAAGTTCACCGTCATGCACTGTGAAGCGGATATTATATCCTGAGTAGGTCATCCCATATATCCTCTCGCTGTCCTCCTGATACGCCGGACGGGGATCGTGGGAGAGCAGCTGCAAGGCTGCGTCTCTCTCCTGCACCGGAAGCTTCTCCAGAAGCTCCTGCGGGAAGCTCACCCTCAGCATGAACCCGGCAGCGCTGTCAGCAAAGCCCCCTGTGGCATCAGTGCGGCAGTCAGTGTACGGCAGATATGGCTTTATATCGTATATCGGCGTTCCGTTCACAAGATCCGCCCCGCCAACCATGAGAACGCTGCCTCGCCCCGGCTCCTGCTCAATCCCCAGAAGCTTAACGCAGGACAGGCCAATGGGGTTTGGTCTGAAGGGCGAGCGGCTGGCGAAGACGCCCACCCTCTCATTTCCTCCCAGCCTCGGCGGGCGGACCGTGAGTCTGGAGCTCTCCCTGCCGGACAGCGAAAACCCCCAGATCAGCCACAGATGTGAGAAACCGCCTATACCCCTTATGGCGTCCTTGCTTCTCATTTCAGGCTCAAATACAATGCGCGAGATCACCGCGTCCACAAGTCCGCTCTGCCTGGGGACACCGAATTTTCCCTGAAATCCATTTTCTATTCTGGCAACAGGCCTCAATGTGACTGACTCCATAGCCGCCCCTCCCATCCGGAACTGTAAGCTGCGTGGGCTCCGATAACACGTCTCTCAGCTCCCGCCATGGCTGCGCCCAAGCCGCCCTTCAAAATCCCCATAGCCGAAGCGCGCCAGCAGCTCCATTTCACCGTCCGGGTGCAGCAGCTCAATATCCGGCAGCGGCATCCCGTTGAATGTGTTGTTTTTGCATGTAGTATATATGGCCATATCACCGAAAATAACCAGGTCGCCCTCTCTGAGAGGCCTTTCGAAGCTGTACTCCCCCGCCACATCCCCCGCAAGGCACGTAGGTCCCCCCAGGCGGAACGTGTACTCCAGCTGTCCGGGCTCCCCCGCGCCGTAGACAGGCGGGGTGTACGGCATCTCCAGCACATCCGGTGCGTGACAGGCAGCTGACATATCAAGTACAGCCGTTCTGATACCGGCGTTCTCCACCACGTCCAGCACACGGCTCACAAGGTACCCGGCGTTCAGTGCCACGGCCTCCCCTGGCTCCAGATATACCTGCACCCCATACCTTCTCCGGAAGTCCCTTATGAGCCGCTCAAGGCGGGTCATGTCATAGTCCGGCCGCGTTATGTGGTGCCCTCCGCCAAAATTGACCCATTCAAGCTGCGGGAGGACATCTCCGAAGCGCTCCTCAAATGCCTCAAGCGTCTCCTCAAGGGCATCGGAGTTCTGCTCACACAGGGTGTGGAAATGGATGCCGCTCAGCATCGACACAAGCTCCGGACTCATGAGCCTGTCCCACACGTCCCGTGTGGTCCCCAGTCTGCTGCCCCTGGCACATGGATCATACTGTGCATAGCCTGTCTTAGTTGAATGCTCCGGGTTCACCCTGAGACCAATGCTCTTCCCGGCGCTGATGGCGCGGTGTCCGTATTTCTCAAGCTGGCCGGGACTGTTGAAGACAATGTGGTCCGCAAAGCGGAGAAGCTCGCAAAACTCCTTCTCCCTGTATGCGGCACTGAACACGTGGACCTCCCCGGGGAAGCGCTCGGCGCCAAGCCGCGCCTCGTAAAGTCCGCTCGCCTCCGTCCCGGCAAGGTATGGGGCCATGGCCGGATACAGATCGTAATTTGAAAAGGCCTTCTGGGCAAGCAGGACCTTGCAGCCCGTGCGGCGCGAAAGTCCGTAAAGGACGCGGCAGTTCTCCAGTATCCGCGCCTCATCAAGGACATAGCACGGCGTTTCGCAGCCTCGAAGCGCCTCCATCGCCGACGGCGCCCTTAAGCCGAGGAAAGGCGGTCTTTGCTCCTCCATCACTCCACAAGCTCCGGCGCCAGGCTCACCGACCTTGGAAGCCCGTACCTGTCCAGCGCATCCAGGAACGGGTCCGGGTCCATCTCCTCCACCGTGTGTACACCCTTCCTGTCCCATTTGCCCGTCAGCAGCATCAGCGCTCCGCACATGGCCGGGACGCCGGTGGTGTAGCTCACAGCCTGGGAGCCGACCTCCCTGTAGCACGCCTCATGGTCACATACATTATAGATGTACCAGCTTTTCTGTCTGCCATCCTTCACGCCTGTGAAGATGCAGCCTATGTTCGTCCTGCCCTTCGTGCGCGGTCCCAGTGACGCCGGGTCCGGCAGCAGAGCCTTGAGGAACTTGATCGGCACTATCTCGCGTCCCTCGTAAAGCACCGGAACCGTTGACAGCATACCGACGTTCTCAAGACACCTCATGTGCGTAAGGTAGCTTTCACCGAAGGTCATGAAGAACCTTATGCGCCTCACCTCAGGGAAATTCGCAGCCAGCGACTCTATCTCCTCATGGTGCAGCAGATACATGTCCTTCACGCCAACCCCGTCGAAGCTGTATTCACGCTTTATGCTCATAGCCGGCACCTCAATCCAGTGCCCGTCCTCCCAGTAGGAGCCCGGCGCCGACACCTCACGCAGGTTGATCTCAGGGTTGAAGTTGGTCGCAAAG
>CAYPMJ010000162.1:0-3041 GCA_964411785.1 uncultured Oscillospiraceae bacterium | reverse complement strand
CAGCTTGTTGAGGTGGAAACGGGGCACTTCGTTTCCTGCCACAGAGTGAAAGAAATCAACTGAGGTGAGCACATGGAAATGCGTAAACGTCCCGAACCAATCAAAGAATACGCCGTCACCGACCTTGGAAACGGCATAATAAATATAACCGCACCCCCCATGCGCTTCCAGCAGTATATTGTGCTGGGGAATGAGAGGGCCATGCTCATCGACAGCGGATTCGGCTTTGACTCCATAAAAAAAATCGTGAATGGAATCACCGACCTTCCTGTCGTGCTGGTAAACACCCACGGGCATCCGGACCACTGCGGCGGCAACGCCGAATTTGGCATGGCCTATCTGCACCCCGCCGACAATGACCTTATAAAAAGCAAGTGCTCCTACACCTCCAGAGCCCGGGAAGCGGCCCACTGGGGGGTCGCGGGAGCGGCAGATCGTCTGCAGCCGGACCCTCCGGAGACTGCGCCTCTGGAGGATGGTCAGACATTTGATCTGGGGGGCAGGGTTCTGCGCGTCATCCACACGCCTGGCCACACAAAGGGAAGCGTATGTATCTTCGATGAGAAGTCCGGCGCCCTGTTCGCCGGAGATAATATCCAGGCCATGGCCACGGCG
Source organism: uncultured Oscillospiraceae bacterium (assembly GCA_964411785.1). Lineage (GTDB taxonomy): Bacteria > Bacillota > Clostridia > Oscillospirales > Oscillospiraceae > RUG626. The sequence continues at coordinate 2,426 of CAYPMJ010000162.1, read as the reverse complement.
CTCACTGAGCCTGCCGCCGCAACCGTTTCAGAGTACTTGCGCGCAATGGAGCTTCTGAAAGGGCTGCCGATCAAGGCTATATACACCGGTCATGTGCCCGCCATGGTCCCTCCGGAGCAGATCAATTTGAAAATTGAATGCGCGAAGCGGATTTTGAGCGGAGAAAAGGGCGAATTGTTTTCCACTCCTATGGGCAGCGGATATCTGGTGACAGTGGGAGGCACATCTATACATTACGCACCGGAAAAGGGAGTTTGAGACAAGCTATGGCAAAAGAGGATGTTGCAGACAGACTTAGGCAGGGGGATCGCGCGGCCCGGGCGGAAGAGCAGGGCCGACAATGGCACAGGGATTCCTATCACCGTTTCTTCGAGGGCTGGACGGAGTTTACCGAGATCACTCCATCTGGCAAAACACGCATTAAACGCGTATACACCGCCGAATACTACAGTCCTAAGATGAGCGAGGGCCGGTGGAGGATGTTCAAGCTTCTCTATTTTTTGGCCCTTACCGCTTCATTTACGCTTTTTGCCGTTTTCGCCTATAAGTCCCTGGCCTCGAACACGGCGTGGTATGTGGTCGCGCCCCAGGCGCTTTGCGTGCTTGCGTATGTTTTTGCCTTTTGGTTTCTGGCCGGGCGCCTCTTTGCCCCGATAAAAATGACGATAAGGCAGTACCGCGAGACTGCGACCAACCTGAAAACGGTCGCGCTGGTGTTGGCCATTTTGCTTGCCATGACCGCCATCGCCTCCCTCGCCCACTGTCTGTTGCTGAACGGCGGGCTGCCGGAGGCTGCCGCCGCGCTTGCGTTCTTGGCCGCAGGCGGCCTGGTGTATTTTATCTGTTGGAACGAGAGAAGCCTGGAGTTTATGCGCCTGCCGAATGAAAACCGCGGCACGGACGGCGTTTCATTGTAAAGGAACCAGCCTATGGAAAAAGTACATTGCCTCCGCGCCGGAGCGGGCCGCGCTGAGGTGGATCTGGCCCCCTGCTTGCCTCTGGACGGCTTCACCACGGTGCATGACGCGCCCAACGTGCGGGCCATCGTGCTGGAGGGCGACAAGCGCGTTGTGATTGTCTCGGTGGAGATCACCTCAGTCTTTCCCGAGACACAAAATCAAATGGTGGACAGAGTGTGCGCCCTTGCAGGTACAGAACGCGAAAATGTGTGGTTCACGGCAACGCACTCTTTCGGGTGCCCGCACATCTGGCCATCTCCGCATCCTGGTGAACCGGAGCGTCCCCGCCCCGGGCATCCGCCGCGCACACAGGAGGAAACAGCGCGGTGCAGCGCGCTTGCCGGGATGTATATGTCCGCGCTTTCAGATGCCGTCCGCATGGCCGTAAAGAGTATGCGCGATGCGGTTCTCGGATCCGGCAGCGGGATGTGCGCCGTGAATATCAGCCGAAACCAGCTGACGCCCGATGGGTGGTGGATTGGAGCTGACAGCGAGGGTCACTGCGATCACAGCCTCAATGTGCTTCGCATCGATGGCGCAGACGGCACAAATATAGCCGCACTGTATGTGTACGGCGTGCGTTCCTGTGTTGCCGAAGGGGTACGCGGCAAGGACGGCGGAGGTATTGTCACCGCTGATCTGGCTGGCCGCGCCAGCAGGCTGCTTGAGGATGAATTCGGCAGCGGCTTTACCGCTATGTTCCTCTGTGGCGCAGCAGGGGATCAGGGGCCGATCCTGAAGGGCTGCACAGAGTTTTTAGACAAAAACGGCGTGCTTCGCAGGGCGGACCTGGGCGTTGCTGCCTTTACGCTTCTGGAGGCGCAAGGGAGGCTTTTGGCCTCCGAGACGCTGAAAATCTGGTCAAAGATAAGTAAACTTGAAGATATCAGGCACATCGCGCTTTTGTCTGCGGACTGTGTGCTGGAGACAAAGCGCATGAATCGGGATCTTCGCTCCCTGCACCCGATGCGGGAACTGAACTGCGAAACGTGCGGCGAAAGGCGATTGACGGTGTATGGTATGCGCCTTGGCGGATTTTTCCTGGCAGGCGTGCAGCCGGAACTTGGCGGCGTCACCACGGAGGAAATATCCAAGGCGTTTCCCGGTCAGCTTACAGCTACCGCCATAATGGTGAACGGCTGCGAAAAGTGTATGCCGGAGCTTGAGGCCTATGAGGAAGTGAAGTACCAGTGTCTGAATTCCCCTTTCATGCCGGGTTCCGCTGAAAAACTGAGGGATACGGCAATATCCCTCATCACAAGTCTGAGGAAAGGAATATGAATTTATGAGTGAAAATATTACGAAGGTCATTTGCGTTACTGACAATTTTCCCGACGGGCAGAAGATTGTTGCCGCAAAGATCTTGTATGACCGGGAGATAGACGCCGGAGGTCTGGACAGCGGCAGCTTTGAGGTACTGGGAAGACATATCCTCTCCGCAGACGCCCAGGGCAAAAGCGTTACCAT
>CAYPMJ010000161.1:0-3061 GCA_964411785.1 uncultured Oscillospiraceae bacterium | reverse complement strand
GGTGTAGAAGCCGGTGCACTCCAGCACTACATCAACGCCCAGCTCGCCCCACGGGCACTCAGCGGCATCCTTGATAGCATAGATGGTGATCTTCTTCCCGTCAACGACAATGTAGTTATCCTCGCCCTCACCCTCATTATAGGTGACGGTGTGGCCCTGCGCCACATAGTTGCCCTGAGCGGTGTCGTACTTGAGAAGGTGCGCGAGCATCTTGGAGCTTGTGAGATCATTGATTGCGACGATCTCATAGCCCTCTGCCCCGAACATCTGACGGAACGCCAGACGTCCTATGCGTCCAAAACCGTTGATTGCAACTTTAACTGCCATGATATGATTTCCTCCTAAAATAATGGTGTGATAGCTTAAAATCTGATCGAATTGACTCTGAGAGAGATTATAAACTTCCTCGCAGGAAAAATAAAGAGGTTTTCGAAAAAAATTCCGTATTTTGTGAAAAAGGTCAAAAATGTCTACAAAGCTGCATGAGCTTTGCACTTTTTGCCGTCCGGGCTGCCCCTGGGCTATCGGCAATGCACCTTAAAGCGCGGCTTTAACAGCAGTATACCCGCACAGTAAAAAAATAAAATATGTACTTGAAAAAGCGGAGAAGGTTGCTATAATGTGATGCGCTGCAAAGAAAAAGAGATACGGGGGAATCGGATCATGGATAAGCGGCAGTTAAAGCAGAAGCTCATACGTTTTCTTATTCTGAATGGAGGGCTCATCATAACGGCAATCGGCATAAGTGTGTTCAAGACACCGAACCATTTTGCCCTGGGCGGAACGAGCGGACTTGCAATTTTGCTTGCGACGCTCTTTCCAAAGCTGAACGTAGGCGGAGCGATGCTTGCTATAAACTTTGTGCTGCTTGTGCTGGGCTTCATATTTCTCGGAAGGAATTTTGCGGGCGCGACGATATACGCGTCGGTGGCGCTGTCATTGTACGTGGAGCTAATCGAGCTGCTTGTCCCGCTGGAGGAGCCGCTCACCCAGGATGTGCTGCTTGAGCTCATCTGGGCGGTGATACTGCCGGCGGTCGGATCGGCGATGGTGTTCAATATAGGCGCCTCCACAGGCGGGACGGACATCATAGCGCTTATCCTCTCAAAGCACACGTCGATGGAGATTGGAAAGGCGCTTTTTGTGTCGGATTTCCTCATCACCGTCGCAACCTTCTGGGTCTACAGCGTCCCAACGGGCCTTTACTGCGTGCTGGGACTTCTGGCGAAGACGTTCTTAGTCGACATCGTTATTGACGGGATAAACTCCCGCAAGAACGTGACCGTCATATCCCGGGAGGCGGAGAAAATAGAGAATTTCATTCTCCACAAGCTTGGCCGCGGCGCAACTGTCACAAAGGCTGAGGGCGCGTTTACGCATCAGGAGGAGACCGTTGTAGAGACCGTCCTCACTAGAAAGCAGGCGGTGCTCCTCAGAAATTACATCCGTCAGGTGGACAAAAACGCCTTTATTACGATTGTAAACTCCTCCGAGATAATCGGAAAGGGCTTCAGAGAGATATAGCGATGCTCCCGCCTGTCTGCGGCGCATCTTTCCTTAAGTCACATCACTTTCCCAGGAACAGCAGTTTCAGCATGGAGCGGAAGATGTATGGCCAGGTGAGCCTCTCGCTCCCGTCCATTGCCACAAGGTCGACCGTGGCGAGGACCTTTCCGCCGGAGGTGGATATGGTCAGCGTCCCAACCTTCTGTCCGGCGGACACAGGCGCGGTGAGCTGCCCCTCAAGCTCCACTGACCTAACAAGGGAGCTTGCGTCTGATTTTTTCACCAGCACTGACCCTATCTCGGCACAGGCCGGCTGAATGTATCCGCGTTTTCCGAGGGTTACGGGGATAGGAGGGAGGACCTCGTCGGGCGTCGCCGGGACAAGGGTGTACGTGCCGAAGGCGTAGCTTAAGAGCGTCTTTGCGCTCTCAAACCGTTCAGCGGAGGAGGCGCAGTGCATGACCACCGCGATGTACTCAACGCCATCTCTTTTGGCGGTGGCGGCAAGACAGTGCCCGGCCGAGCTTGTGAAGCCGGTCTTAAGGCCTGTAGCGCCGTTAAAAAACCGTATGAGCTTGTTGGTGCTGGAGAGCCCGAAGGCGCCGTCGCGGATGGTGTCCATCCATATGGTGGTGTAGTCCTTTATCCAGTCGTGGCTTATGAGACACCTTGACATGATGGCGACGTCCCTGGCGGTGGTCAGATGCTCCGGATCGTCAAGCAGCCCGGTGCAGTTTGTAAAGCAGGTGTTCACCATGCCAAGCGCCTGCGCTCTCTCATTCATAAGCTGCACAAAGGCAGCCTCGGAGCCAGCCAGATGCTCCGCCATCGCCACCGCCGCATCATTGGCCGAGGAGACGACGATACACTTAAGAAGCTCAGATACCGACATCTGCTCCCCCTCGCGGAGAAACACCTGGCTCCCGCCCATACTCGCCGCCCGCGCGCTCACCGTCACCGTATCCTCAAGCTTCACCGCCCCTGACTCCACGGCCTCCACTATGAGAAGTATTGTCATGACCTTCGTGACGCTCGCCGGCTCAAGGCGCTCATCGGCATTCTTTTCGTATATTACAGTTCCTGTCTCCTTCTCAAGGAGTATCGCTGACGGCGCCGGTATACTAAGGCCCTCTGCCGTCACGGGCTCGGAGGGCTCCTCAAATACCCACGCCGGCACCTCCTCGTCGGGCTCCATCGGCAGCTCTATCTCAGACCCGGCCAGAGCCGATGAGCTTAAGAGCTCAAACGCCAGAAGCGCCGCAAACACCTTCTTCATGAATCCCACCTCCATATTTTTTCCTTGTGAAAAAAATATGCTGAGAAGTTTTTAATATTCCTCTTGAATTTCTGAAAAAAGGTGGTATAATAATCTCGTAGTTGAGATGCTGGGGTGCTGGGGTGCTGGGGTGCTGGGGTGCAGGTCGGGCATCGAGCGCTGGTCGGGCGCGGAGGCGCGGGCCGGGCATCGAGGCGCGGGCAGGGCATCGAGGTGCGAATTTGGCGCACAGGTTTAATGCGGATATAGTTCATCGGTAGAATGACGGCTTCCCAAGCC
>CAYPMJ010000160.1:0-3153 GCA_964411785.1 uncultured Oscillospiraceae bacterium | reverse complement strand
ACGCGGATGCGTACCTTATGAAGTCCAGAATGCAGACGGAGTCAAAGCGGATGCTGAGGAAAGCGTAAACCGCGGTGATGATCAGCGGGAACATAAGCCCCGTCTGCGTCAGGGCGAGAATGGAGAGCAGCAGGCCGATGCCGATGACGGCGATGTCCCGCAGCTCCCACAGCCACATGGTCGCTTTCGACGCCATGTTGTCAGGGTAATAGTACATTTGTTATTCACCTCCAGAGTTGTTTATAATTTTGATGTTTACTGTGTTGCCTCCTTTCTTGTCCGTGTAATTAGCAGACATTTCCATTGACACCTCAAAACTTTTGTAGTACAATCGCAATACAAGGAGGCGATATTATGGCAATGGAATCTACGCTTCAAGTAAGGATGAACTCCGAATTAAAGGCGGATGTGGAAGCTCTTTACAAGAGCCTTGGCACCAGCTTTGCGGAAGCCGTCCGCATTTTTGCACAGCAGAGTCTCCGCGAGGGCGGCATGCCCTTTACTCCCTCTCTGAAATCCTGGGATGAACTGAAGCAGTCCGAGATCGACGCCAGACTTACGAAAAGTATGGCAGATATCTCCGAAGGCAGAGTTCTTTCGCAAGATCAGCTTGACGCTAAAATGAGGGAGAGATTCGCCCGTGGATGAGCCGAAGAAATACAGAATTTTCTACACGGAAACCGCCGAGGAAGATATACTTGCCAAGGCGGAATACATAGAAAAAGCGTACCGGGACAGCCGCCTGGCCTACAGTTGGTATACAAGGCTTCGAGCACAGATAGAAAAGGACTTGTCTTTTCTTCCGTACAAGTACCAGATGTACCCAGCCGGGGCGTGGGCGGAAAAAGGTGTGAGGGAGTTTATCCTCAGAAACGATATCGTTCTGTACTCAGTGGACGAAGCGAATACAGCGGTAATGATCCATACGGTTTTCACAAGAGGTAAAAATATAGCCGAAGATCTTTCGGACGAGTAACGGAGTGGTCATAGAGATCACCCCGTTTCCTCTGCCCGTTCACAGTAGACAAGGTATCTGTACTTGCCGCCCGAGGCGTAGGGATGGCAGGTCATGAGTGTGAGCAGATCCCTGTCCGGCTGGATGAGGATAGCGTCTACATCGTCCGGGCACACGATCCGTATTTCCTTCACCTCATAGACCAGCTCCTCCCACAGATTCGTGAGATAGACCTTGTCTCCCGCTTGGAGCAGCTCGATGTCCATAAAATACTTGTAGCCGCTGTACCCTCGGTGACCGGCGATGACCGCATTGGTGTTTACCCCGCCAATGGGGATGCTGGTCTGGGAGAGGACAGCGGCTCCGTTTGCCATGTTTTCTTCGCTTGCGCCGAGGTAGACCGGCATCTCCACATCCATTGCGGGGATGCGGATCACGCCGAAGACCTCGTCCGGCAGGCCGTATGGCTGCAAAAGAAACGGCGCTGCCTCAGTGGCCTCCCGTGAAGACAGCCCATCCTGTCGGGTTTCAAAGAGCCTCTCATTGTAGTCCCGCATGGCAAGGAGGAGCTGCGCATAGATCGTCTCCTCATGCTCCTCGGTATGTTTCTGCACGGCCTCCGCGTTCAGATAAAACTGACGGTTCTCGTGCCGGATCTCCTGCTCCTTTTCTGCCTTATAGATCAGGGGCCGCAGGGCGTAGGAGGCGGAAGCGACGGCACCTGCAATGAGAAAAATGAGCAAAACCATTTGTAAGAGTAATTTTCTATTTCTCATGCTTGCCCCTCCTTTTCTTCGGAAGGCTGATCCGGAGCTGGCGGGGCTGTTTTTCAACCTCATGTTTAAGCGGTTCCGTTCTCAGCTTTGCCCCTCTGCGCGGCAAAAAGAAAATGGCCGCCAGCGCGGCCAAGTCGATGATCCCGAGACAGCCATACCCGAGACCCCGGAGATACTCACTTGTCCATGTGGACGCGGCGGGCGTCTCCTGAAATTCCGCTTGCTCCACCATCTGCCGGGCGGTGGGCAGTTCGATGCGCTCTCCGCGCACGAGCAGGCGGTGAGTGTTGACGCCGTATGGGGTGCAGGTTACCAGTGTGACACTGTCCCTCGCCGGGTCTATGGTCAGCTTCGAGGTATCTTCGGGCAGTACCTTGTTAATATCCAGCACCATGTAGGCCAGCGTCTCGTCTAATGTCTTGAGATAGAACACATCTCCGGTCTCGAGCTGATCCAGATCGGAGAACATTTTCTGCCCGGAGAGGCCGGAATGCCCGGTCAGGACGCAGTGGGTGCCGAGTCCACCCACCGGTAGGGAGGAGCCCAACAGGTGGCCCACACCCCGGTCCAGCGCCGCCTCCTCGGTGCCGTGGTAGATGGGCAGATTCACAGAGATTTTTGGGATCTCCACATAAGCCATGATCCCGTCTCCCTGCACGTTGAGAAGCTCGTCATAGCTTTCGGAAGCCTGCCGTAAGGTGTCTTTGGAATAGGCCGTGCCGGTAATGCTTTGAAGCGTTTTGTTGTAATTGACTGCCGCCTCTCGGGCGGAGCACAGCTCCGTATCGTCCAGCTTTTCTACTGCCTCTGTGTATCGGGTCTCCACAAGGCTGCGGCTTTTCTCACCGAGAAAGTTGCTTGCAAGCGGGTACAGCGTGATCCCGAGGGCAAGTACCGCGGACGCAAGGCAGAGCCATATCTTGGTTCGTTGTTTCATCATCATTTCTCATTGAAAGCGGAGGGAGGCGGACGCCTCCCTCCATGTTGTCAGTCGTTGTCTTTGCCGAGTGTTTTCTTGCACAGGAGCACGATCCCCGTGATGCAGACTGCCAGCAGGCTCAGGCCGACAACCGGGAACATCCAGTTCCCGTAGGAGCCGGTCTGCGGCAGGTCGAAGCCGCGGGTGTTGATGATCGTGAACGGCACGAGAGCGTTTTTGGAGCTGCCGTCCTGGCCCATGTTTACGTTGTGCTTATCTACGGCGGCAGAAGCAGTCAGAGACTTGGGGTCAAGCTGCTTCGGCTGAATGACGACCCGGACGCTGTTTTTCAGAAGCGTATAGGCGCGGTCAGTCTTGACCTCGGTCAGTGTGTAGGTATCGTCCTCTGCGCCCTTGATGAGCAGCTTGCCGTCTCTTGTGGGAATGAAGTGCGTGGCATCCTTTTCCTCTGCCGCGTGGCCGCTGATGTAGTACACGCCCTC
>CAYPMJ010000159.1:0-3173 GCA_964411785.1 uncultured Oscillospiraceae bacterium | reverse complement strand
GCGGACAGGCGCCTGAGCATCCCGTCTGGTACTTTCCCAGCGGATCCGGTAATGACTTTATGGCCGATGTACGGGGGCGGGAAAAATCAGAGCTTGTGCTCCTGAATCCATACATAAGGCATCTGCCGGTGGTGTGCGTAAACGGAGAAGAGCACTGGTTCATCAATGGTGTGGGCTACGGCATTGACGGCTACTGCTGCGAAGAGGGTGACAAAAAGCGGGAGAGTTCTTCCAAAACAGTCAACTATGCGTCCATCGCCATTCAGGGACTGCTGTTCCATTTTAAGCCAAGAGAAGCTTCGGTTTCAGTGGACGGCGTAAAAACAAGCTACAGTCATGTATGGCTGGCGCCAACCATGAATGGCAGATTTTACGGCGGCGGGATGATGATAGCGCCAAATCAGGACAGGCAGAACGACGACGGGCGGGTGTCCACCGTGATCATGCACTGCTCCGGCAAGCTCAAAACACTGGCAGTGTTCCCGTCTATTTTCAAAGGCGAACATATCCGCCACAGTGAAATGGTGGATGTACTGACAGGCCACCGCATAAGCATTGATTTTGACCGTCCTACAGCGCTGCAAATGGATGGTGAAACCATTCGTAATGTAACAAGCTATTCGGTTTGCGCTGGCTGAACCCGAACCCAGATCCGTCAACCTCATGCGGATTTGTTTTCGCAGTAAGTGCACTGATGAGAATCAGCATAACGGATGTAAAGGCTCCGAGGTTCATGGCTGCACTGAGCGCGGAACTGTTCTGCACCGCACTTTCAGCTGTGCTATACCACTTTACACTGCCCCGCCTGAGATAGCGGCTGCGATCAATCCATCAGCGTCTGCATCGGGCCTTGCCGGACACTCTGACTGTGAGCGGACGATCCGACGAGGCCGGCGAATCTCCAGGAAAAAAAATCAAAGATTTTATTTTCCACTATTGACAAAAGTGTCCTTCTATTGTATAATCATGGTGAAGAAAATCATTGAGCCTGAAAAGGAGGACATTATGATCAGAACAGATTTTTTCAACAGTTCAGACGGAGGATATGCACTGTTTCCCCAACAGCAGCAATTCTCGAACACCTGGAAGAAAGTGCTTGCCTTTGAGAAAACAAGCGGAAAATCCCTGGACAACGGCTTTACCAAAGAGGAATACATCGCGCTATTCAATTCAATCCTGACCCGGAGTACCAGCACATTCTTTAACGATAAGAAGGTAGTCATGTACTATGTCCGCTATCTCATCGCACACGGCTCCCTCCCCGCGCAGCAGGAGGAGATCCTCGCGAGCGTTTCCGTCGATGACTTGCGGATCAAGGAAGAAAATAAGAATAAGATTCGTTATTTTAAGAACCTGAATCACCTGCACGAATGCATTGAGGACACTGTGAAGGCGGCGGGACGCATTGACGATGGATGTTGGAATGTGCCAATGTCGATTCTCTATCTTGCGTGGTTTGGCCTGACCACTGAGCAGATCCTGACTCTTCCAAAGAAAAATGTACTTGAGAACGGAATAATTCTGGACAACGTGACTATTATGATGCCCTCTTTTGTTACCAACGTTCTTTGTGAACTGAGAGATTCCGACGGGTTCAAAACACGGGGGCGGGGCGAAATCAAGCGGAAGTATATGTACTCCGATTACCTCATTCGCACAGAGGATAGTTATCAGCTTTCTCTGCCTCAGATGCGTGCGTCGCTAAGCCGCATGGACAGGGTGATGGGACATGTCTACTCTCTGAAGTATAACGTCGCCTATCAATCTGGCATTTTCTATCGGGCATATATGGAGGAATGCGAGAGTACGGAGTTTAATCTCAATGACGTCGAGTTTGCATCCAGGGTTTTCCATGAAGATTTAACAGCAAAAAATCAGATAGATCCCGACAAGCCCCGCAGGGAACGTGTCAGAGATTACGTGCTGTACAAGCAGCTTCTCTCCTGAGATAACCTGTTAAGGAAGGAGAGCCTGGCCCTTCTTTGCTGTAAAGAGACTCCAGGAATGTCAGGGCGCTTAGGCTCTCATCCCCCTTCGGCAGCGGTATCTCTCCCACTGATGCGGTTGTGCCAATTGAGACCTTTAAAATCATCTGAGCCATTAAGGCGTAAGCCGCATCTGTATGAGCATACCCCCTATGCTTTTTTCGCGGGAAAAATATTTCCTCTGCGAGGCAGGAGAGATACGGTAATTCAGGCTTTTCGTCTGCCCGGTTTGTTGAGAATTTCAATTTATCTCACCTTATCTCACCCGGGAATCGTCAATCCGGGCTGAGTCCTCTCAATGTGTAAGCTGCTGAAATTTGCCGAAAAATCATTGATTTTGCGCAGCACTATTGCAAATAATCGTGTCACGTGCTATAATTTTAATTAAGTGCCTGTGCCTCGCCTCTTTCGTGGCAGCCGGCGCGGATGCACAAAAATGTCCATGTATTTTTGCTTAATTTCCTGCGCTGCATGCGGCATGGACATTTACTGAGGGGCTGCGTGCTCTCCGGCCCGTTTAAATTGAATCGCCCATATTGTTTTATTGCGTAAGGAGGCTGCCATGAGCTTGTTTTCCTCAAATGGTCGCCGTGATAAATCCGGCAACGGGCACAACGCGCCGCGTACGTCGTGGCTGCGCCGCCTGTGGACAATCTTTACCAGGGATACTCCGGCGCTCCTGGGCGCAGGACTGCTTACAACATTCAGCAGCCTCATCTATGCCGCCGGGCTGCTTCTGAGCATTGACTCTCACGCCCTGCTGCCTGTCCTTATCGGAGGCCCCGTCGGCGGGCTGCTCGCCTCGCCGCAGCTGTGCGGCATGTCGGACACTATACTTCGCTCGCTTCGTGACGACACAGATGGCTGGTGGCGCACGTATCGCCGTGCATGGAAGCAGAACGTCAAGGGCTCCCTCCTGCCTGGTGTGCTGGGTGGTCTGCTCTTCGGTCTTCAGGCCTTTGTTCTCGCACACGCCGGAAGGATGAACCTCGAGTGGTTCATGATTCTTGTCCTGGTGCTTGGCATGGCCGCCACAACAGCCATAGCCACATGGACACTTCCTCAGCTTGTTCTCATGGAGCTCCCTCTTGGCCGCGTCCTGCTAAACGCCATGCTGCTTTGTGTTCGGCATCCGCTCAAGACTATTGGCGCTGTTCTATTGCAGCTCATATATTGGGGCGCTATGGC
>CAYPMJ010000158.1:0-3186 GCA_964411785.1 uncultured Oscillospiraceae bacterium | reverse complement strand
GAGCCATATCCGGGCTGCGCCTCTCCACAAGACCCGACTGCGTGGATGAAGAGACACTGGACAGGCTGCATAGATATGGGGTCAAAACAATAGAGCTGGGGGTCCAGTCCATGTGCCCGGATGTACTGCGGCTTGCGGAGCGGGGCTGTACACCGGAGGACGCGGAGTGCGCTTCCGCGCTGGTGCAGCGGTGGGGATTCCAGCTTATTTTGCAGATGATGACAGGGCTCCCGGGGGACACACCGGAACGATCCATGTATACGGCGGAAAGGCTTGCTGCCATGAGGCCGGACGGTGTGCGCATATATCCAACGGTTATTCTTAAGGACACCGTGTTATATGATATGTGGCGTGCGGGACAGTACAGAGAACACACCGTGGAAGACGCGGTAGAACTGGGCGCTTCGCTGTTGGAGCTTTTTGACCGCGAAAACATACCTGTGATACGCTTTGGCCTCAACCCGACAGACAGCCTGTCTGCCGGAGGGGCCGTTGGTGGGGCTTATCACCCTGCCCTTGGGGAGCTTGCCCTGGCAAGGCGCTATTTACGCGCGGAGGAAAGGGTCCTCAGCGATGTAGCACCTGGAGCCAGTGTGACGCTGGCTGTGAATGCGGGGAGGGTGTCTGCGGCAGTGGGGCAGCGGAGGGAGAATATACGCCGTCTCACTGAGAGCCTGAGGCTTGGAAAAATAAAGATTGTGGAGCGCCCTCTTGAGGATGGGGAATTAGTCCGGTTGGAAATGGTGCAGACATAAGAGCACATAAAATTCAAATTGAAAATATATATTAGAGAAATAAGCGAAAGAGAAATAAAGAGAGAAGAGAGGTGTGGGAGCATGGTGCAAAGGGGTTTACACAGCGCAAAAGGGCGCGGCGGACGTCTGCGCCGTGCGGGGTTTAAGAGGATCGGAATTGTTATAGGGTTTGTTCTGCTGCTGTCCGTTGCGTTATTTATGGCTGCATCCTATGAGCCCGGTGCCCAGATGCCCGGAGAGAGGGGGACGGAATCGTCTCAGTCCCTGATCAGCAAAGCGGTGGGAGAAGAGACGGAAGATCCAAAGCCCATAACAGACGTAAGGAAGAGCGACTGGTTTTATCCGGCCTATGTTTTCTGCGAGGAACAGGGGGGCTTTGAGGGCATTCCCTTTGACGGGTTATTCTCCGCAGATAAGCCGATAAGCCGTGGGATGTTCGCTGCCATGTTGTATAATGTATTTGGCCCGGAGGATGGGGAAACATCGGAGGGAATTTTTTCTGATGTGGAGAGTGACGATTATTTTTCTGCTGCTGTCAGTTGGATTGCAGAGGGGAAGATAATAGAAGGCCTTGCTGACGATGGGCTGTTCCATCCGTATGACGCGCTTTCCAGGGAGGAAATGATGAGCATGATAGCCAGGCTGGCGGAAAGCCTGGGCTATGAGATCACACTGGGCTCCAACAGAACCTTCCTTGTCTATGCCGACCGTGAAGAGGTCTCCGAGTGGGCCAGGGAGGATGTCATGTGGTGTCTTCAGGAACAACTTGTGACAGGAACCACCGATGAGACGATCTCGCCTCAGACGAACCTGACAAGGGGTCAGGCAGTGCAGGTTATCCTTAACATGGCCCGATGGATGGAGAATGGATCACCGGTTCGCGAGATACCCTCATCCCAGGATGTGGAGACGCTTTCACCGGAGGCCCATGAGCAGTTTCAGACAGAGATTGATGCGATTGCGAAGAAGTATGGAGCAGTGGGACTGTCGGTGGCCTATGTTGAGAATGGGCGTGTGGCAGATACGTTTGCCTATGGCTATGCCATAAGAAATGATGTTCCCATGACTGCGGACACAAAGATTCGCGTAGCTTCCCTGTCGAAGGTCCTTGTGGGGCTGGCGACAATGTTTTCCGTAGAAAACGGGATTATGTCACTGGATGAGAGTATCGGGACATACTGGGGATTTGAGCTTGGCACACGCGCAGCCGGAGACGTCGTCACGGCGCGATCAATACTTACGCATACATCCTCTCTTGTCAGCACCGACAGCGTGTCCGCGACCTATTATGACGCAATGGCAAAGAGATTGCGCACAGGTTCCGGGATCAACAGTATAGTATCCGGAAAAATCGGCAATTGGAGCTATAATAACTACGCTGTGGATGTACTTGGCGCGACAGTAGAACTGGCGAACGACCGTGAGCTGGACGACATCCTGGAAGAGTATGTGTATGAGCCGCTGGAAATGGATGCGGCATTTTATGGTGGGGACCTCGATTCACCTGACCAGATAGCAACGATTTACCGGAGTGACGGGAGTATCGGCCGATCTGCAGCAGTGTCGGCGGGCATGGAGAGTGACGGTGTGCCGGGTTCCTGCAGCAGCAGCTTCGCGGGGGGACTTGTGACAAGCGCCTACGATATGGGAAAGCTGACTGCGGCTTTGGCTAACGATGGGGTATATGACGGCACGCGCGTATTTCCATCAAGTGTGGTGGAGAATCTTGAATACCACGAGGGAAATAAGGTTGACCCATTCTGGCAGGGACAGCCGCTGCGGTACAGAACTGACGCATACAGCCAGGAAGCGATCTATTACCACACAGGCAGCGCGTACGGCGTGTATAATCTGATGTGTTATAACCCTGTTACGGGCTGCGGTGTGGTTGTTCTCACAAGCGGAGCCAGCGGAGTGAAGGACGCAAACGGCATATACGCCGTTTGCGGGGCTGTGGCTGATCTGCTTCTGAATCAGTACGGAGAGTGAGGATACCCGTTTTTTCTGCCGCCATCCGACGGAAGAGAATGGGAACATTCACAATTATATGTACAATTAGGAGTTGTATTCTTTTGTATTTAAAGGCTCTTGAGCTTAGGGGTTTCAAATCCTTTCCAGAAAGGACTGTGCTGACCTTTGACAAGCCAATTACGGCGATTGTAGGACCGAACGGGAGTGGAAAATCCAATATAGCTGACGCACTCCAGTGGGTGATGGGTGAGCAGTCCACAAAAGCGCTCCGCGGCGGGAAAATGGAGGATGTGATCTTCGGGGGAACCGAGAAGCGCGGTCAGGTGGGCTACGCGGAGGTGACGCTCACACTGGATAACAGAGACAGACGGCTGCCGGGGGATATGGACCAGGTGGAGGTCACTCGACGTTACTACCGTTCAGGGGAGAGCGAGTACTATATAAACAGGAAGCTGGTCCG
>CAYPMJ010000157.1:0-3208 GCA_964411785.1 uncultured Oscillospiraceae bacterium | reverse complement strand
TCTGATGCAGATTTGCCAACGCCTCCAGCAACTCCACAACTTCCTTGCCGGAAACTGTTGTATTTCCCACAGTGTAGGAAGTGACGGCGGAAACCTCATTACTTTGAGTAAAGTCAAACCAGCTTGCATACATCAAATAATCGTTTGAATTAATTTCCACATTGTAGAACGCTCCGGCGGAGACCTTCACGGCGTAGGCGCTGCTGTTTGTCTCTGCGTTATACGGGCTATCTAACTTCTTGCTCATGTCCAAGGACACTGCAACAGTCTCAGTTACGCTGTCACGAATACCTTCGTAACCCATATTCTCCGCGTTGCCCTCAAGCCAGACCTTGAAGGTGGGCTTAATCTCGGTCCCGTTGGCGGCGTTCAGGACTTTTATTCCGAAGGAGATCGTCTGAGTGCCCGGCACAGCAGTGTCTCCCTCTGTCTCAGGCCTAAAATAGCTCCCGGTGAACCGCTGTGTTTTTATGGAGAGGGTGTCCTTGTAGCTGCTGCTACCGGCATCGCTCCCGTTTGTGATGGCGTTCACGCTGGTTTTTGTCTCCGATATAACGCCGTCTTTCACAAGCTTCACCTGCCCCTGCCCGCACGTACTGTCCCTCACGGCAACTACTGTCCCGGTTCCATCAAGATACTCGATACGCCAGGAGTTTCCCGCCCAGGTTATCGTGCTCTCGTCAAACTCCGCCTCGGTAAGCCCCATATCCATGGTCACCTCAGCGACGTACGTCACCTCTTTAGCTGTGAAGGTGTTGCTCCGGCTGTTTGCGGACACCGACAAGCTGTACCCAACCGAGTCAAAGGAGCGCACCACGCCATTATTGGCGTTCGTGTCATATCCATTATTACTCTCCACAAGATTCCCGCTGCTGTCCGTCTCCGTATTAAAGCTCGCTGTCCCATCTCCAGTAACGGTCACATCAAGATCACTTACATACCCCATGTACACTATATCGCTCACCAAAGCGTACACCGCGGGGGCCTCGCCGGTGGTGAATGTTATAGACTGGAATCCGACGGTCCCGATCGCGTCACCATTCGCATCTGTATCTATCGTGTCGTCCTTCACAAGCTCAGTTATCTTGCGCTGATCGGAATCCTCGAAGGTGGGGTCGTCCTCGGTAAGCTTATCACTTGAGACAGCGACGACGCGGGCAATTCTCCCGGCCTCGGTAGTGCCGTAGAGAGCGCTCAGGCTCCCCCAGCTTATCGTCACGCTGGCGTTTTCGGGGAGCTCAACACGCTCACCGTTCGCGTCCGTCCAGTAGATGTCGTAATACTGGATGTCGTTCCAGCCGTTGGATTCTTTAGTATCTGCGTCGCCAAGCCCGCTTAAGGAGTTTAAGTAGTGGGCAATGGCTTTGCTTATTCTTATGGCCGTGTCATCCGCGGTGGCAGATTCCCACTTAGTGTTCCCATTTTCAAATAGATCGATGTGCAGTGTCTTTCCTTCTAAAGAGACACTACCGGTCACGTTGCTTATGTCAAGCGTGGCCGTCACGGTGTCGTTCCAGCTCTTCTCCTCCCCGGTTGTCCCGTCAGCGTTTGTCTCGGTATATGTATGGATGTAGTTTACTGTTGCGGTCGTGGCGCTCGGGGTTGCGCCCTCCTCCTCATACGCTGCAAGGGAGCCGTCATTTATCACGGTCGACAAAGCGCCGTAGCCCGAGATTGTCACATCCTCAAGCTGGTATTCCCTCTCCTCAACCTCATCACTGCTGTCCCCCTCGATGGCCTTAAAGCCGGTGAGGGTGTAGGACGAATCATTCTCATAATAATTTTCGCTGCCGGTGTACTCCGGGGTGAGGCCGGAAATTATCCCCACGCGGTCAGCTGCCCCGTCGGCGTTTGTGTCAAAAAACACAAGGTCGCCGGGGTAAGGGGAGTAGTCATCCGCAGCTTTAAAAAGCTCATAGCCGGAATCGGGGTCTTTTAGTGTCTCTATCCAGCTTTCACAGTCCGCGCTTCTGGGGAACGCAGCCGCTGGCACATGGGCATAGCTTAAGCAGAAGGACACGAAGAGCGTGTTCCACTCCCCGTAGGGGGTCCCGTACCAGGCCCCGTAGCGGGTATAGCCCATGGTCGTCTCAGTGCCGCCGCTCTGGGAGACGATGTAGTTTTCCGCGCTCTCGGAGTATCCAAGCTGCGTTCTTGCTATGGCGACAAGGTCATCGGCGTAAACGCCTGTGAGCTCCACGCTCTCAAATGCGGCCTTCCAGTTCTCCTCCGTCTCCACATCCGCCTCGGGATCTGAATAACAGGCGAGGGTGTGCTGATGCTCCTCCAGCCCGCAGACACACGTCACCTCGTAGCAGCTGTCTGTATGGACATGGGCAGACTCATCGCCCTCGCCCAGCTCATCGCCGCTCTCATCAAAGCCGCATATGAGGACAGAGCCCCTTGAATAGCACTCCTCGCTGTGGGTGTGCTCCTCAAGCCCGCAGAACGTATCCTCGGTCTGGCTCTCTCCTGTCATGTGGAGCGCCCAGGCCGTACCTCCGGCGACTATCACGGACAGGCAGACCAGCACCGCCGCGGCCCTGCGCCGACGGACCCGGCTTCTCCGCAGACGGCTTACATAACCGTTAACCGTGTTCTCCACGTCTTTCTCCTCTCACAATAAAAGTTGTATCCGCCCAAGGGGCCAGATTCTGACTATTACCCGCCCTATAACCTGCTCATATGGGATGCAGCCCACCTCGCTGCTCCGGCTGTCCACCGAGACGCTCCGGTGGTCGCCCAGAACAAAGATTGAGTTGTCCGGGACCTGATACGGGTACTTAAGGTCCGATATGCCAAGGGCCTTATCTGTCACATATGGCTCCTCAAGCAGCTTCCCATTCACATACACATTTCCGTCACTGTCAATATTCACCCAGTCGCCGGGCCCTGCTATCATGCGCTTTAAAAGTACATTCCCGGACACCCGGACGGCGCAGAGGTCGCCTGTATGAAAGGCCGAGGTCTTAACAAGTACAATGACATCCCCGTCCTCCAGCGTCGGCTCCATGCTGGTCCCCGTGACCTGCAAAACCGGAAGAAACAAGGTGGCCAGCAGCACCGCCGCGGCTGCAACCACCAGAAGTATGGCCGCAGTGCTGCCGACGACACGCCTGAAGCGCTTTTGAAGCCTGAGCCGGCTCCGCTCGGAGAGCACCTGCTCCTCTGTGGGGATGCGCACACGCCCTCTATCGGTCGCCTTCGC
>CAYPMJ010000156.1:0-3262 GCA_964411785.1 uncultured Oscillospiraceae bacterium | reverse complement strand
TCCACCCTGCTATTTCACTCATTCAGCGCTTTAACGGGCGCACCCGTCCCGCTCCTCGCGGGCGCATCCGGAGCGGCCTTGCCGGGTTCGGCACAGGAGGTTTTCAGCTTCCCCTCCCTCTCTTAGCGCTCTCTTCCGGTTCGTTCTCCTTCATGGCCATTTACGACTCGAAGTGTAACACACCTCTTTTCACTTGTCAATAGTGTTTTCAATCCAATCAAGAGGGCAAAATCAGAAGATAGGGCGAGTAAAGCGGGCAAGAAGGGCAGATTTGTGGAAAAACCGGTTGTAAGCTGAACGCAAGGGGTGTATAATAAAAGTGTAATCTTGTTTTGGGGGAAAAGCTTTGAATATCATAGTATTGTGCGGGGGACTCTCCATGGAGCGGGATGTTTCGCTGAAGAGCGGGGCGATGATAGCCGGGGCGCTCCGTGAAAACGGTCACAGGGCCGTTCTGGTTGATTCGTTCTTTGGCTATCAGGGGAGCTTTAATGATCCGGCTGAAATTTTTACAAAGCCATTTGATGACAGCGCCGCAATGTCCATCTCAGCCCAGGTTCCTGATCTGGAGACAGTGCGCGCCAGCCGCGTACAGCCCAATGACAGCCGCGTCGGGGACAATCTCGTTGAGGTGTGCCGTGCCGCTGACATGGTTTTTCTGGCGCTCCACGGCGCGGACGGTGAGGACGGGAGACTTCAGGCGCTTTTTGATATTGCCGGAGTACGGTATACAGGCTGCGGAGTACTTGGCAGTGCCATTGCCATGAACAAGGCCGCTGCAAAGGATTTATTCATCCGCCACGGCATTCGCACACCCGAGGGAATAACGGTCTCGGTAAATGACCGGGAGGGTCCGGCTCCGTTTCTGCCCTGTGTTGTAAAGCCGAGATCAAGCGGCTCCTCCGTGGGGACATCCATTGCCCATGACCAGAGTGAGTACATCGAGGCACTGAGGCTGGGGTTCAGATATGACAGCTGCCTCATTGTGGAGCGCTACATAGTGGGGCGGGAGGTAGACGTCGGGGTTCTGTCAGGCCGCGCACTGCCGCCAATTGAGATCCGTCCAAAGAGCGGCTTTTTCGATTATGAGAATAAGTACCAGCCCGGAAGAACGGAAGAAATATGTCCTGCGGACTTCCCCGAGGAGACAGTAAGAAAGCTTATGGACACGGCAGAACAGGTCTTCAGGGCGCTCTATCTGGAGGTTTACGCGCGTATGGATTTTATCGTGGACGCCGATGGCAGACTGTGGTGTCTTGAGGCCAACACGCTCCCTGGAATGACTCCGGAGAGCCTCCTGCCCAAGGAGGCGAAGGCTGCCGGAATATCCTATGGCGAGCTGTGTGAACGGGTGCTGATGGAATCTGTGAAGCGGTATAAGTGAGGCGGGTTATGAAGGAGCTTGTAATGCTTGGTACCGGTCACGCGGCAGTGACGAGATGCTATAACACCTGCTTTGCTCTCCGGGATGGGTCAGACTTTTTTCTGGTAGACGCCGGAGGCGGAAATGAAATATTGAGGCGGCTCGACGCTGCCGGGCTGGAGCTGTCACATCTGCGGGGGATGTTTGTGACGCACGCCCATTCGGACCACATCCTTGGCGCAGTATGGATTCTTCGCATGATGGACGGGCTTCTGAAAAAGTCCCCGCCGGAGGAGCCGTTCCGGATATGGGGACATGACGAGGTGCAGAGCGATCTCAGGTGGTTTTGCGAACAGCTGCTCTCAAACGGCGGAAAGCCATTTGGCTACGGAGCCGGAAACATAAAGCTTACAGAGGTGCGGGACGGAGAACAGTTCACCTGTATGGGTATGAGCTTCACCGCCTTTGACATCAATTCAACGAAAAAGAAGCAATTTGGCTTCCGGGCGGAGATAGATGGCAGACGCCTGGTGTGCCTGGGCGATGAGCCCTGTTCTCCCGGATGCCGGGAGCAAGCCGGAAACGCGGATCTTCTCATGAGTGAGGCGTTCTGTCTGGAGAGAGATGAATCGCGCTTCCAGGCGCATAAAAAGAGCCACAGTACTGCCATTGAGGCGGCGGAGACTGCCGTATCCCTTGGGGCGCGGGCACTGCTGCTGTACCACACTGAGGACACGGACCTTGAACACCGCAAGGAGAACTACCAGAGAGAGGCAGCGAGAGTGTTCAGCGGAAGGATAATAGTGCCTGATGACATGGAGACTGTGGAGATATGAAGAGGATCAGGGGGTCACGCCCTTTTAGGAAGGAGAGCAGGCAATGAAGATGAAACAGGTGACGCTGGAGAAGCTGGCGGAGGTGACAGACGGCGAGTATGTAGGCCCCAGGAGCCTGAGAAATGACAGAATAACCTCAGTCTCAACAGACAGCCGGGATGTAGAGAACGGGGGCCTGTTTGTGTGTATCCGCGGGCAGAGAGTGGACGGACATCGTTTTGCTGAAGAGGCGGTGCGGCAGAGGGGAGCGCTGGTCTGCCTTGTGGAGGAGCCGGTGCAGGTGCCATATGTATTGGTGAAGTCCACAACCGACGCGCTCAGAGCGCTGGCGGAGTATTACAGGAAGCTGTTTTCCATACCGGTGGTGGGGATAATTGGCAGCGTGGGGAAGACCACCGCGAAAGAGATGACAGCCGCAGTGCTCGGCAGGAAATTCACGGTATTAAAGACGCCGGCAAATTTAAATAATGAGATAGGCGTACCATTGACGCTGCTCTCAATGCGCGAGGAACACGAGGCAGCGGTAGTGGAGATGGGAATCTCTGATTTCGGGGAGATGCGCAGACTGGCCCGCATGGTGAGGCCGGACATCTGTGTCATGACTGCAATAGGTTATTGTCATCTTGAGAAGCTCGGCACACTGGAGGGTGTCCTTAAGGCCAAGAGCGAGGTTTTCGAGTATATGGAGACAGATTCTGTGGCGGTGATCAATGGCGATGACGGGCAGCTCAGGAATTTTGATCCGGGGGTAAAAACGATTACCTATGGAGTGGGTGACGGAAAGGGACATGATATCTGGGCGGAGAATGTAGAGAGCCTGGGCTTTAAGGGAGTCTCGTGTGATATCTGCGGGAAGGATTTCCGGGTGTTCACGCTCATCCCGGCATTCGGTACGCACATCGTTTACGGAGCTCTGGCTGCAGCGGCAGTGGGACGGGTGCTGGGAGTAGACGGGGAGGACATATTGCGGGGGTTAGCTGAGTATCGTCCGATGGAGGGGCGGGCCAGTGTGACAGACACAGGTTATATAACCCTGATAGACGACTGCTACAACGCAAATCCG
>CAYPMJ010000155.1:0-3329 GCA_964411785.1 uncultured Oscillospiraceae bacterium | reverse complement strand
CTCCCGGGGCCCTGGTCGACGACCGGAGCTCACGGCATATCTCTCCCGCGGTTTTCCGGAAGGTATCCAGCCCCATATACGCCTCCGGATCAATCAGAAAGAAGAAGTGCCCCAGATGATAAGGCTTTGTTTTTCCCTCATCGTCAATGCCGGAAAGCATCCTCATAAATGGCCCACCCACCAGAGCTGCCGAGAGTATCTCCACCACCATTGAATAGCCATAGCCCTTATACCCGGCGAAGGTGGTAAGCGCTGCCTTTCCTTCCAGCAGATCCTTCAATATCTGCGGACTATCCGTGAGATATTGTCCGTCACGGCCTATGACTGCCCCCTCCGGTGTTGGCTTTCCCTCCCTCGCCCATACCTCTATATTGCCGCGCTGTACAGTCGATGTGGCACAGTCAAGTACAAATGGAAACGGTTCATCTGTTGGCAGTGAAATGGTCAAGGCGTTAGTTCCCAGCATATTGTCTACGCCCCCCGTCGGCGCTACCGCAGGTCTGGCATTCGTTCCGCATATACTGATCAGTCCTGCCTCCGCAGCCATTGAGGCCCAATAACCTGCAATGCCGTAATGGGTTGAATTTTTGACCGCTGCTCCGCCCATACCGCAATTATGCGCCTTACCAATGGCAAGCTCCATCGCCGCTCGGCTCGCCACCATTCCAAGGCCATCATTTGCGTCCATTACCACGGTGCTTGGGGTCTCCCTCAGGATGTCGAGCTTTGTAACCGGTTTCAGCGTCCCATTCTCAAAGCGGTCTAGGTAAATAGGCTTCAGGCGACTTAGCCCGTGACTGGCTATACCTCTGCGATCGCTTTCCAGTATGACGTCAGCACACGTCTCAGCATCCTCCCTGGGAACTCCATATGCCATAAACGCATCCCGAACAAACCCCTCCAGCAACGGCCACGGTGTGTAAACTGTGGATTCCATCTGTTCACCTCAGTTCTTTCTTCTTTTTCCATGTAAGTATACAATGTTTATTTTAAAAATGGAAGAACATATTCTTAATTTACAAAGAATTATTAAATTCACTTCCTTCTTAAAAGTCTGCTTATTAATTCTTTATACAAATTCAGCATTCATTCGCGATAAATGACGGGAAAAATAAAGGGAAAACGGAAGCAACGGCGTATAGGTAGAGTAGAGAGGTGGGACGAGACACCTTATGAACGCTGAAATGCCTGGACCGTATACCCTGCTTGAAACTTCGTCCACATAAGCAGGGGATTGGCTGGGACATCCGCTCCAGCGCAAACCCGGCGGAAGGTTTAAGGACTTTTAAGCGGCATTTTTGATTATTCTGTTCACAATTCGGAAAGAATGTCGGAGGAGATCCATCGCCTGGTCAAATAAAATGACCTGCTCACGCAGAAGGAGGATTTCACTTGGCTATCCCGGATCGTTTCCTGGACGAGCTTGTGAGCCGCTGTGACATTGTGGACGTGGTGTCCGACTACGTGCAGCTTACACGTCGCAGCGGCAGCAATCTGTTCGGGCTTTGTCCATTTCACAGTGAGAAAACGCCCTCATTCTCCGTCTCCCCGGAGCGGCAGACCTTCCACTGTTTCGGCTGCGGAAAGGGTGGCGGCGTAATCGGATTTGTGATGGAAATAGAAAATCTCCCATTTCCTGACGCCGTGTCGCTCCTCGCCCGCCGCGTTGGCATGGAGGTGCCTGAAGACAACGTGCCTGAGGAAAGCCGCACCCGGCGCGAACGTCTGCTGGCATTGAACAAGGCTGCCGCGCACTTCTTCCACGACAATTTAAAGAATCCGGATTGTGCAACTGCTGTGGAATACATCCGGAAACGGTGCATCTCCCGTGCCATGGTCACCCGCTTTGGCCTTGGGGCCGCGCCGGATCGCTGGGACAGTCTGGCGTCCGCCATGCGTAATCAGGGTTACTCCGATGCTGAGCTGCTGGAGGCAGGTCTTGTCAAGCGCGGAAAATCCGGAGGAGTATACGACGTCTTCCGAAACCGTCTTATTTTTCCGGTTATCGACGTGCGCGGTTCCGTTGTGGGCTTCTCCGGGCGAATTCTCGACGACGGCGAGCCAAAGTATTTAAACTCCCCTGATACACCCGTGTTCCAGAAAAGCCGGAACCTCTTCGCCCTTAATCTGGCCAAACGTACAAAGCGCGGCATGCTGCTTCTGGTGGAAGGTAGCGTCGATGTTGTCTCACTGCACCAGGCGGGCTTTGACTGTGCTGTGGCTTCTCTGGGCACTGCCCTCACTGCCGATCAGGCAAGGCTCATGAAACACTATACTGAAAACGTTGTCCTCTCCTATGACTCTGACGAAGCAGGTGTCAAAGCCTCCGGACGGGCTATACCCCTCCTGGAGGCCGTCGGGCTGACAGTTCGTGTACTCAGTGTGAATGGTGCCAAGGACCCGGATGAGTTTCTGAAGAAAAACGGTCCGGACGCTTTCCAGCTGCTGCTTGACCGAAGCGCTAACCGTGTGGACTATCAGCTCAATACCCTGAAGTCCCGCTATGATCTTGAGACGGATGAAGGAAGACTTGGCTTCCTCCATGAAGCCACAGATCTCTTGGTAAGTCTGCCTGACGCTGTAAAACGGGATATTTACACGCAGCGTGTAGCCATGCTGGCAGGAATTTCCCCGGAGGCGGTAAGGCTTGAGGTAAAAAAAGGTTATCGTCGCAGGATAGCTGCTGATAAGAAGAAGAGGGACAGGCAGGTCCTTACTGTTGAAGCTGCTGTGCAGCCCAAAGCCCGGTCCCTGCGCTACGACAATGCTGCCTCAGGAGCAGCAGAGGAGGGGGTAATACGCATCCTGATGGCGGAGCCATCACTGATATCTGATATTGAAATCACAAAGGAAGATTTTACATCGCCATTTCTGGGCAAGATATTCGAAAAAATACGTTCACGCTATGAGGAAGGTCAGGAGATAACTGCGGCGGTGCTCCTGGCACCTTTGCCGCCTGATGAGGCGTCGCTGCTGACGGAAGTGCTGCAGCGGCCAGTAACTCAGGCAAACGTCAGGACAGCGCTGAGCGATTACATAGCGAAGATCAGGACCGAGAGCCTGAAAAATCGCACGGAAAGGGATCTCCTCGCTGTCAGAGAACAGTACAAGCAGAAAAAAGGGTTTGGAGGATATAAAGATGTCGGAGAATAAGATGAACGAGACTGAGACTGCTAAAATAAACGATCAGGAGCAGGTCAGGCAGGACGATCCTGAAACAGCCGGACAGCAGGAGGAGCATGAGGCGTCAGAACAAAGTGCCGAGGCAGAGGCAATAGAGCAGCCTGAGGGCGAGGACACAGAGAAGGATTCAGGCGGCGAAGATGGCA
>CAYPMJ010000154.1:0-3333 GCA_964411785.1 uncultured Oscillospiraceae bacterium | reverse complement strand
ATCGCCTGCGTCGCGATTCCATAATTGCTGAACTTATTTTCTTTTTTTGCCATGCAGGTCAGTCTCCATTCCTCATTCTTCTAAAAAAGGTCCCGATGCGGATGCTCCGACATCGGGACCCAACTGTCCTCTATCTATTTCACCGCCGCGAAGCCGTTTTCAAGATCGGCAATAATGTCGTCAATATGTTCTGTGCCGATGGAGAGTCGGATCGTATTGGGCTTGATGCCCTGATCGAGCAGCTCGTCAGGAGAAAGCTGGGAGTGCGTCGTGGTCGCTGGATGGATCACGAGGCTCTTAACGTCCGCAACGTTTGCGAGCAGTGAGAAGACCTTAAGGTTGTCGATAAACTTCCATGCTTCCTCTTTGCCGCCCTTGATCTCAAAGGTGAAGATGCTGGCGCCGCCGTTGGGAAAATACTTTTTATACAGTGCGTGGTCCGGGTGATCCGGCAGGGAGGGGTGATTGACACTTTCAACCTGCGGATGGCCCGCCAGGTACTCAACTACCTTCGCAGTGTTAAAAGCGTGGCGCTCCAGGCGAAGTGACAGCGTCTCCACGCCCTGAAGCAGCAGAAAAGCAGCAAATGGGGAAATTGTCGCTCCGGTATCGCGGAGCAGAATAGCGCGGATATATGTAACAAACGCCGCCGGCCCCGCTGCATCCACAAACGACACGCCATGATAGCTTGGATTGGCCTCTGAAATGGGTTTATACCTGCCGCTGGCTTTCCAGTCGAACTTGCCTGAATCTACTATGATGCCGCCCAGTGTCGTTCCGTGACCTCCGATAAACTTTGTAGCGGAATGTACCACTATGTCTGCGCCATGCTCGATGGGCCGAATCAGATATGGTGTGCCGAATGTGTTGTCAATCACCAGCGGGAGACCATGCCTGTGCGCAATCTCAGCGACAGCGTCAATATCGGGTATATCGCTGTTCGGATTGCCAAGCGTCTCAATAAATATCGCTTTCGTGTTATCCTGAATCGCCGACTCCACCTCAGCAAGGTCGTGAATGTTGACAAAGGTGGTGGAGACGCCGTACAGCGGAAGAGTGTGCGCCAGAAGATTATAGCTGCCTCCGTAGATTGTCTTCTGTGCCACGATGTGATCACCTTTCTGCGCGAGGGCCTCGATCGCATAGGTGATTGCCGCCGCACCGGACGCGAGAGCCAGTGCCGCCACTCCGCCCTCAAGGGCAGCGAGCCTCTTTTCAAGGACATCCTGCGTGGAGTTGGTCAGTCTGCCGTATATGTTGCCCGGATCAGTCAGCCCGAAGCGCGCAGCAGCGTGCTCTGAGTTGTGGAACACATACGATGTTGTCTGATAGATCGGAACGGCTCTCGAATCCGTTGCAGGATCCGCCTGCTCCTGGCCTACGTGAAGCTGCAAGGTTTCAAATTTGTATTCACTCATGATGGCTACCTCTTTCTCTGTGATATTATTCTGTACTCTGATTATCCGACCTGATTGCTGTGTTCTTTCGCTTGAACCTGTCAGGAAATCTGCCATTATGGATTACACTGGCCTCAGGTTATCATTGACAGCAAGCCTGGGTTTTGCCAAGGCTTATGTACGTATTATAATCACGCGCTCTTTTATTGTCCAATACATTATCTGAATATGCAGATATAGGCGGAGACTATAACTCACAGCTCAATGTTTGCGTTGTCCTGCAGATAATGTGTAAGTTCAGAGATGTAAAGCTCCGCCATCGGGCTGCGGATCGTGTTCTTCTTCATAATGTATCCGATCTCCATTTTATAATCAGTGCTCTCATCCCCGGGGTCAAAGGGTACGGCAACAAAATCCGTCCCATTGAGTTCCTCACATATTATTCCGGAACAGAGAGTATACCCCAGAAGACCCACCATTAAATTCAGCATGGTTGCGCGATCGTTGGCTTTTATTGTGCGTGCATATTCATTTGTGCTCAGTATTTCCTCTGCATAGTAGAATGAACCTGCTGTGCCCTGTTCAAATGACAGACAAGGGTAGTCGGTTAATTCATCAAATGTGATACTTTTTCTATTGGCAAGAGGATGCCCTTTCCACAGGTAGACATAGGCATAGCAGTTGACAAGATGATAAAATTCCAGATCGTTGGAACGCAGAATCTTACCCAGTGCCTTTCGATTAAAATCGCTGAGATACAGTATGCCGATCTCACTTCTGCCGGCTGACACGTCATCCATGACATCTCTGGTCTTTGTCTCACGGATCGCAAACTCGTATTTTTCCGTATCAAACTGTTTGACCATCTCAACAAAGCTTTTAACTGCAAAGGAATAATGCTGCGTCGATATTCCAAATTTCTTTTTAACCTTTCCACGCTTGCCATACTTTTCCAGTACCTTGTCAAATTGGCTGACTGCGTCCCTTGCGTATGGGATAAATTCTGCACCATCGTTGGTGAGAGTCATACCTCGCCCACTGCGGTGAAAAAAAGTGATTCCCAATTCATTCTCAAGATCCCGGATTGAAGTCGTAAGGGAGGGCTGTGAAACGTAAAGAACCTCTGCAGCCTTGTTCAGCGACCCCATTTCCGCAATTGTCAGTACATATCGCAGCTGTTGTATTGTCATGTTTACTCCACCAGTACTATGCAAAATCTCCGATACAGTTTCATGTCATTACTCATATAGATAGGTATATCGAAATCACGAGCTGATCGCTGCCATAAATGCACCTGCGTATGAGGGCAGATTCAATTAATTAACCTCAGGCTTCTGTATGAAAAGGTGTAGATTAAGGTGTAAACGGTCCTTCAGGTCCGTTTAGTTTTTGCGAAATCGAGCACAAAAGTAGAATCGACCAAAGAATATGTGGCGCAGGTTGTGGACACTAAAGCGCGGCAGAAGCTCTGGATATCTCTGCTCAGACCTCGTATACCCCTTCCGATAAGAGCCCACATCGCGACATATAAAATATAACATAGGCAATTCCTTTTTTCAAGATATTATATTTCCGTTATGAAATTGACAGGGTGAGAGAGGTGGAGGATTCCGATGACTGATACCGTACCCGAGCAGATACTTGCCATCAGGGACAGCGGACGCTCGAATCGTTTTATGTGAACACCGTCCAGAGACTGGCTTCCGAGCAGAATTTTTATTAATTGGTGCTAAGGCTTGAATATCACAGAAAAGAATATGCCCAGTTCATTCTAACGGGGAAACCACAGCGCAAGCATAACGCAAAGCACTGAACCACCTATGTGATTCAGTGCTTTAGCTATCATTATCCAGCGATAACCTCTTCTATAATCTGTTGGATTTTTTTGTTGCTTAACTGTGTGTGGAAAGAAACGGTATATCCATCGATTGTCAAC
>CAYPMJ010000153.1:0-3421 GCA_964411785.1 uncultured Oscillospiraceae bacterium | reverse complement strand
ATAGCTGTGCAGGATGTCACTTTTCTCCGTCAGCGCAAGGTAAACCTTTTCCGCACCGACGCCAAAGCTGGCGGCAACGCTCTCAATGCAGAACACGGCAAACTCCAGCTCCCGGCTGTTTCGAATCTCTCCGCAGGACAGATTTTCATTTCCCATCACACAAGCCTCCCGTCAAATGCCTCTTTCAAAATGCTCCGGCGTAGAGCTTCCCATCAATCACAATTCGAGCTTCTTCTTCCGGGGTCATGGCCTACGCCTTCTCGTCGTACAATAATCCCATAATATCATCAGTAGTATATCATTTCTATAAGCAAATTGCAATTCTAAGGTAATATATGGTGATGTTTCTTTCTAAGAGATCAGGACGCCGATATTGCACCGGATAGGCACTTAATCTGACCAAATACGCCATACGCGTTGCTTTTTCAGCTTTTTCCCGTTATAATGGAGACAAAACGACGGGGGCACTATATGGATTTGAAAAACGGGAACAGTGTGAGCGGTTTTACCAGGCGTCAGATCCGGGATGTTCCGGGACAGAACGCAACGCTCATTGAGATGGTCTGTGCAGAGGAGCTGCAGAAAAGCTCCATGAATACCTTCCTGAGTGCCATTACTTTCCGGGATAACATGTGAATCCGAAGGCCTGACAATCTGGGAGCTTTGAGGTGCGAGATATGGTAGATCAGAAAACTTACGACGCCTTCCTGTCCATTCTGGAGGAGGAGCTGGTGCCCGCCATGGGCTGTACGGAGCCGATTGCCGTTGCATACGCCGCGGCGCTGGCAAGAAAAACTCTGGGGGCTTTGCCTGACAGGGTATCCCTGGCGGTCAGCGCCAATATCATCAAGAACGTAAAAAGCGTGGTTGTCCCCCACACCGGAGGAATGCGGGGCATCGGCGCTGCCGCCGCTGCCGGAATCGTCGCCGGCAACGCGGACCGGGAGCTGGAGGTGATCGCGGAGGTGACGGAGGAGCAGATTCCCGCCATCGCAGATTACCTTGCCAGGACGCCCATGGAAATCACCGCCTCGGACAGCGAGTACATTTTCGATATTCAGGTAACGGTGTGTGCAGGGGGCCATACTGCCTTTGTTCGGATCGCGGGAAAGCATACCAATGTGATCCGCGTGGAAAGGGACGGAGCGGTTCTTCTGTCCAAAGAATATACGGAGGCGGCCCAAACTGCGCCCACCGACAGGGATATTTTGAGCATACGGGAAATCGTGGACTTTGCGGATCAGGTGGAAATTGACGATGTGCGTGATGTTCTGGACAGGCAGATCGACTGCAACACTGCCATCGCCCAGGAGGGATTGGAAGGCAGCTGGGGCGCCAATGTGGGAAGCGTGCTGCTTGCTGCTTACGGCGACACGGTTTACAACCGGGCAAAGGCCATGGCCGCCGCCGGATCAGATGCCCGGATGAGCGGATGCGAAAGACCCGTGGTCATCAATTCCGGCAGCGGTAATCAGGGCCTCACAGCCTCTCTGCCGGTGATCGTGTACGCAAAGGACATGGGCGCCACCCGGGAGCGGCTGTACCGGGCTCTGGTGGTGTCGAACCTGACCACCATTCACCTGAAAACCGGCATTGGCCGGCTTTCCGCCTACTGCGGCGCCACCAGCGCGGGCTGCGGCGCGGGGGCGGGCATCACCTATCTGCTGGGAGGCAAGGCAAACGAAATTGCCCACACCGTGGTCAACGCCGTGGCCATCAACTCCGGCATGATCTGCGACGGGGCCAAGCCGAGCTGCGCCGCCAAAATCGCGTCCGCCGTGGAGGCCGGTCTGCTTGGTATGCAGATGCAGATGCAGGGGCAGGAGTTTCTGGGCGGCGACGGCATCGTTGTAAAGGGTGTGGAGAACACCATTGACAACGTGGGACGTCTGGCACGGCTGGGCATGGCAGAAACTGACAGGGAGATCATACGGATCATGGTACAGGGAGGAGCGAGCTGTTGAACCGGAACAAATGGCGCAGGAACCTGCGCCGGGCCGGGACGTATGACTCACAGGCCTCACTGTCTGCCGTACGAAGAGGTGAGATTTTCAGAGTACTTATTTTCGCTGCGCTCAATCCTGAGTGAAGGGAGCGGGGAGGAGAGCGCTCTGTACAAAAATTTATTTGAATTGCTTAATTTATTGACATAAGAGGCGGAGGCTGGTATAATCTGCACGTAAGCTTTGAACTGACCGGCTTTGCCGGGGCAGGTAAACAGACAGGAAGAAGGGAGCGCAACATGATATATTCATCAGAGGTTGAAAAAATGACGTGCGTGGCCAAGGGCGCATATCATGGTCCGGCACCCATCCCCGAGGAGGGCAAGTGGGTGCAGGTGAAGGAGATCAGCGACATCAACGGCTTCACGCATGGCGTGGGCTGGTGTGCGCCGCAGCAGGGGGCGTGCAAGCTGACGCTGAACATCAAGAACGGGATCATAGAGGAAGCTCTGGTGGAGACAGTGGGCTGCACAGGCATGACGCATTCCGCGGCGATGGCCGGAGAGATACTCATAGGGAAGACCATCCTTGAGGCGCTGAACACAGACCTTGTGTGCGACGCCATAAACACGGCGATGCGGGAGCTGTTTTTGCAGATAGTGTATGGGCGGAGCCAGTCAGCGTTTTCTGAGGACGGTCTGTCAATAGGTTCCTCACTTGAGGACCTGGGCAAGGGACTTCGCGGACAGGTTGGCACCATCTTTGCCACAAAGGCGAAGGGGCCGCGCTATCTTGAGCTGACCGAGGGATACATAACGCGTCTGGCGCTTGACGAGGAGGACCAGATCATAGGGTATGAGTTCGTCCACATAGGCAAAATGATGGACGCCATAAAGAAGGGCGTGGACGCGAACGAGGCGATGAAGAAGGCCTCAGGCACCTACGGACGTTTTGCGGAAGCGGCGCGGTATATCGACCCACGTCAGGAATAAGAGGGAGGACAGGGAAAATGGCACTTTTTGAAAATTATGAGAGACGAATTGACCAGATTAACGCTGTCCTCGCAAAGTACGGGATAAAGGATCTGGACGAGGTCAAGAGCATCTGTGACAGCATTGGTGTGGACCCTTACGCGATAGTGAAGGGCGTGCAGCCGATAGCGTTTGAGAATGCCGGATGGGCCTACAATGTCGGCGCGGCTATAGCGGTGAAGAAGGGCGTGAAGACAGCCGCAGAGGCATCTGAGGCAATAGGGGAGGGACTTCAGTCCTTCTGTATACCCGGGTCAGTGGCGGATGACCGGAAGGTCGGACTGGGACACGGGAATCTCGGCGCAATGCTTTTGAGGGACGAGACGAAGTGCTTCGCGTTCCTGGCGGGCCACGAGTCCTTTGCCGCTGCTGAGGGCGCAATCGGCATAGCCCGCAACGCGAACAAGGCCAGGAAGACTCCCCTTAAGGTCATCCTTAACGGGCTTG
>CAYPMJ010000152.1:0-3519 GCA_964411785.1 uncultured Oscillospiraceae bacterium | reverse complement strand
CGAGATGGGTGCGGATGGCGGCGGTGCGCGCGGCCTCGAAAACATTGTGGACGGCGTGAACGCCCATGACATCGAAGGCGTGCTCCAGCAGCAGACGCAGCGCCTCCGCGGCATAGCCCCCGACGCCGCCGATGCCGAAGATGGCGACGCGAGAATTGCGGAGCTTTTCCATATTCTCAGCGCCAAGGAGCAGCTGCGTCCTTGAAAACTGATTGAGCACGGGTATCCCTCCCTTATGACAAAGCCTCAGGCCGTATGGACCTGAGGCTGCTTTGATGGTGGAGGCGGGGGGAGTCGGACCCCCGTCCGAAAAAACTTCCCTCCGAACTTCTCCGGGCGCAGACGGTTATTTCGCGGAAAACCGCCGTTCCCCTCGTGCATGGCAAGCCGTCACGCCGTGCAGTCAGGTAGCTTCATTGTGCATGGTGCGCTCAAAGCTTTGCGCACTCACGGACGCCGCTGATCGACGCTCTCCTCCGGCCCGCGGCCCCTCCGGCGAGAACGGTCACTGCTTAAGCAGCGACAGGAACGCTGTTATAGTCGTTCTTTAATTTATAAAATGCCCGTTTTATGGATGCCAGGCGCATCCGCCCGCTATTCAGAGCTCGGCTTCCCCGTCGAAACCAGTACGCCCCCACGTGAGAACCTCACGTCCTGGCAAGCTTCACCAGAAGCGTGTGGGGAATCACCTTTGCGAGAACCCGATATGCCTTGTAGACGACTCTCGGCGTGTAGACCGCCTGATTGCGCTTTGCAGCGGCAAAGGAGCCGATGGCGACCTTCGAGGGGACACAGTAGGGGAGAGTCTTGAACATCTTTGAGTTGCCGGCTATCCCGCCAATCTCAAGAAACTCCGTGGACATGGGGCCTGAGCAGACAGCCGTGACAGATATCCCGCTGTTCCTCAGCTCATCCCGCAGCCCGAGAGAGAAGGACGAGACATAGGCCTTTGTAGAGCTGTACACCGTCATCCTGGGGTTGGGACAGAAGGAGGCGATGGAGGAGACATTTATAATGTGGCTCCCGTTGGCCATATACGGAAGACAGAGCCTGGTGACCAGGGTGACCGACCGCATATTGAGGTCCGCCATGCGCCGCAGAAGCTCCGGGTCCGTGTCCGCCACGTTGCCCAGATACCCGCACCCGGCGCAGTTGACAAGCACCGCAATCTCAGGCCTCTCACCTTTAAGCTGATCCTCCAGAACGGACATGTCGCCATCGGTGCACAGATCCAGCGCCAGGGTCTTGGTCCTGGAGCCCATGACGCCGGCGATGGCGTCAAGGCGCCCCTTGCGCCTTGCAATGAGCCAGATCTCATCCACCTCAGGGAACGCACGTTCAATATTGAGGGCGTACTCCCGGCCAAGACCGGAGGACGCACCTGTGATGATTGCGGTTTTCATAAGCTGACCTCCAAAATAAATATGAGGTGACAGGAGAAAGCTGCCTTAGAGCTTTTCAGGCTCCGGGTAGCTCTCGCCCATGGTGTCCACCGATACGGACTTCATGATCTGCGGCTTCCGGGGTTTGTCGTTGTAGTCAACGCGCACGCTTGCTATCTCGTCCACCACGTCCATTCCCTCCGTGACCTTCCCGAAGGCCGCGTACTGGCCGTCCAGGTGCGGGGAGTCGGCGTGGACAATGAAGAACTGGCTCCCGGCTGAGTCGGGGTCGCCGGCGCGGGCCATGGAGAGAACGCCGGCGGTGTGCTTAAGGTCGTTCGGGACGCCGTTGGCGGCAAACTCGCCTTTGATCTGGTAGCCGGGACCGCCTGTGCCGTTGCCCTTGGGGTCGCCGCCCTGGATCATGAAGCCCTTGATGACGCGGTGGAAACAAAGTCCATTGTAAAAACCGGAGTTTGCAAGGGAGATGAAATTTGCAACTGAGACGGGCGCGACGTCCGGGTAGAGCTCGGCCTTTATGACACCTCCGCTCTCCATCTCAATAGTCGCTACAGGATTTGCCATAGTACTCATACCTTTCATGGGGCCCGCCTTCATGCATCGGAAGGGGGCCACTATAATAATGTGGTGAAAACAGGAGAGCTACCGGCTGCGCTCCTTCATAGTGCGGTCCATCTCGCGGTCGGCATCGCGCCGCGCGGAGACCTCCCGCTTGTCGTACAGCTTCTTTCCCCTGGCAACGGCTACCTCAACCTTCACAAGGGGGCCCTTGAGGTAGATCGACAGAGGGATGAGAGTGAGCCCGTCCTGCTGTATGCGGGCCTGGAGCCTGCGGATCTCCTTTTTGTGCATAAGAAGCCTTTTCGGGCGGAGGGGATCGCGGTTGAAGATGTTGCCCTTCTCGTAAGGGGAGACGTGGACGCCATATGCGAAGAGCTCGCCGTCTTTTACCGAGCAGAAGGAATCCTTCAGATTCACGTTTCCGGCGCGGATGGACTTGACCTCTGTGCCGAAGAGTTCCACGCCGGCCTCGTACCGCTCCTCTATGAAGTAGTCGTGAAACGCCTTTCTGTTCTTGGCGAGGGTCTTGATCCCAGCTTTCTCCGACGACAAAAGGACATCCCCTCTCTCCACAGTGTAAAATGCGCCGGCCACAGTGTAAAATGCGCCGGGGCCGTAAAAGGCTATAGGCCGGCGAACCTTCCTTAAAAGCAGATTCAGGCTAAGGCGTCAGGCGCTTATCATACCATTTGGCTTCGCTGAACGGTATGATTGCCGCAGGCTTAAGCGCGGCCTTAAACGAGGTACAACAGCCGTCACCAGGCTATTGTAGCACAATCGCGGCGGGATTTAAAGCATTATTTTCCGATTTCAGGGAAGATTTTTTAAAAATTCGCCGCGGCAATATTGTGGAGCATCCCTTAATAAGCGAAGGCGGAGCGGAGAGTGCCGGCTGCGCACCCGTCGGCCAGGGTGCGCCCGTGCTCACGAAGGTGGGAGATAAACCCCTCCCGAAGGAAAAGCTCCTCGCCGTACTCCCCTAAAGCGGAGGGCGCGTCCTTGTCCTGCCGGACCGAGAGTATGTAGTTTCCGTCGTAGATAAAAAGGGAGGCCGGGTCCTCAAATGCTCCCTCAAGCGCCGCCTCAATGAGGTCCTCGCAGACGGAGAACCTGTAGTAGCGGAGCTTTCCGGAGCCGGGAATAACGAAAATGAGAAGCTCATGGCTCCCGGGGTAGAGCTCAACCTTTGCGCCGACGTGGGGAGGGATGCCTGTAAGCTCCCTTATAAGCTCCATGGCTTCAGATGCCGTGACGTCCGCAGGGGAGATGCCCCGCCTTTCAAGCTCCTGCTTTGTTATATAGATGGAAAAAGCCTGACGGCTTATGGTCTGGACCTCCATGGCGGACACCTCTCATTCTCTGATTGCTCACCTCTTGCGGGGGAGCAGTGAAATTATACGTCTTTTAAGGGCGATAATAAAGTAAAAAAGTCTGGAAATTCCTAAAGCGTGTATCCTGCATGCAATGACGCGCCCTTTAAATATACCCTTGAAAGGCCCTTAAAGATAGAGGCAGCGCTTTTTTTCAGCAAAAATGCGCCGGCCTACTTCCAATT
>CAYPMJ010000151.1:0-3569 GCA_964411785.1 uncultured Oscillospiraceae bacterium | reverse complement strand
TGTGTTTTCATCTTCTCACGCGCGTCCTTTTAGCAGAGTGTCAAACTCTATGAAAGGTATAGAGCATTTGAACGGCCGGAGCTCTTTCTTCCGGGAGCGACGCGGTCTGCGATAGGGGGGAAGCGTGAGAGATGGAGCAACAGAGAATTAAGATTTGCAGTGGATACAAGATTGGGAGCCTGATTGTAGAGGGGCCGACGGAAAGACGTAAAAACGGCTACACCGTCTGGCGGTGCAGGTGCGACTGCGGCGGGGAGATCCTTCTTGATACCAGGTGCCTGCAGCGCGGGACGGTTAAGGACTGCGGCTGTAAAACGAAGGTAAGACCGGGCCAGCGCGATATTTCCGGCCAGCGCTTCGGAAAGCTCACAGCGCTTTACCCCACAGGTGAGCGCGGGCGCGGGGGTGACCTTCTCTGGCACTGCGTATGTGACTGCGGAGGCGAGATTGACGCTCCGCTCCATCAGCTCACCGCCGGATACCGGAAAAGCTGCGGCTGCCTTAGCCACCCGCATCCTGAGGACTACATAGGGAGGCGTTTCGGCGATCTCACAGTCCTTGAGTACGCCGGCAAGCAAAACGGGGTGCACCGGTGGCTGTGCCGGTGTGACTGCGGGCGGGAGACGGTGGTCAAGCATTCAAACCTCGTATCGGGCCACACGAGAAGCTGCGGCTGTATGAAGGATGAAGTCCGGAGAGAAAACCTTAAAATCGTCGACGGCACATCGGTGACAATTTTAAAGGCGCTGAAAGGGCGCACCATTGCCTCCAATACCAGCGGCTACACCGGCGTGTACCGGCAGTCCAGGAGCGGCAAATGGGCGGCGCAGATCACATTCAAGGGGAAGACATATTACCTCGGTACATATGAGAGCATAGAGGACGCTGTCAGGGCGAGAAAACGCGGCGAGGAGATGCACGACGATTTTCTTGAGTGGTACAAAAATAAGCAGGATGAGGCTCTGCCGGCGTACAGCGCCAGGTGACTTAAGACCAGGAAGGAACGATCCTGCCTTGTAAATGGGTGAAAAAAGGCGCACTCATGAGAAATTTAAGATCCCGCGCTTAAAGAAGACAGCGTTTTGCAAGGGAGGGCCGGTACGATTATGAGAGCTAAGGGTAAGCATCTTAAGCGCGTTCCCATTCCCTCCCCGGAGCAGATAGAGGCAGAGCGCAGCCGCCTGCGACACCGACGGCAGTTTGGGCGGGTGCTTGCCAGCACCGTGGCAATTTTGCTGGTGGTCGCCGCTGCGGCGGTGCTTCTGGTGACGCTGTTCCTCCCGGTTTTGCAGGTAACGGGAACGAGCATGGAGCCCACGCTTGAGGACGGGGACATAATCATGCTTGTAAAGACCACCGATTTTCAGACAGGCGCCCTTTGCGCGGTGCGGGTGTCGGGCAAGGTGCTCCTCAAGCGCATGATCGCAGGTCCGGGCGACTGGGTAAACATAGACGGTAAGGGTAACGTATACGTAAACGGGAACCTGCTTGATGAGCCTTACGTGACGGAGAAGTCGCTTGGCATATCCGATCAGACGTACCCTCTCCAGGTCCCCGACAACAGTATTTTTGTCATGGGCGACCACAGGAGCACCTCGGTGGACAGTCGGAGCAGCGAGGTGGGATGTATTTCATATGAGCAGGTGATAGGCCGGGTGGTGCTCAGAATCTGGCCGCTTAATGGTATATCACGTGTGTCGTGAGGGGAAATGAGTATGAAGAACACAGTAACAAAGTATATAGACAGGCTTAAGCGGGATCGCGCCCGACGCAACAGGGCCGCGGCGGTGCTTGTCTGCCTCTCCGTGATAGTTGCCACAGGTACAGCCTGGGCGCTCCACATGACAGGTGAGAGCCAGACGGGGCAGGCCTATTGCGGCTATGAAGAGCATACGCATACTGAGGACTGTATCGGGGAGAGTGTGCTTATCTGCGGATACAACTTAAGCGATACAGATGAGGCTGAGTCTGATGCCTCCGCTGCGCATACTCACACAGACGAGTGCTATGAGATTACATATACATGCGGCAAAGAAGAGCACATTCACTCTCTTGCATGTTATTCAAATCCCGAGGCCGACGTGGAGACAAAGGAGAACTGGGAGACGACAGTTGAGAACGTGGAGCTCTCCGGAGATTATGCCGGAGATTTAGTTGCGATAGCGAAAAGTCAGCTTGGCTATGAAGAGAGCAAAAGTAACTATGAAGCTTTGCTTGACGGCGAGGGCAACGAGACCGGCGAGGTGCGTGGCTACACAAGGTACGGAGCGTGGTACGGCGATGATTACGCAGACTGGGACGCCCTTTTTGTGTCCTTCTCTTTAAGCTATGCCGGCGTGCCGGAGAAGCTTTTCCCGCAGTCCGCTTTGGCCTCGGAGTGGGTGGAGATTCTCTCCTCCGAGACTTACAGCTTATATCACCCCGCGGCCTCAGGCTATTACCCCGAGGCGGGGGACCTTGTGTTTTTTGACGATGATGGTAACGGCAGTGCCGACCGCGTCGGGATCGTATCAGAGCGCATCCCGGTGCCGGAGGGCGAGACCGTCACGAACTCCTCCGGGGATCCCCTGGCGTCGGTGAGCTTTAAGACCATAGAGGGCGACTCCGGCGACCGGGTGGCGGAGGGGACTTATGAGTACACAGATTTGAGCATTTCAGGCTATGCATCCATGAATCTCTGGGGAAATATGGACGATGATGAGCGCGTGGCCTATGTAAATGGGCTTATAGCCCATCTGTCCTTTGAAGAGGCCCAGGCTGCCCTTGAGGCCTATGAGGATGCCGGGGACGATGACGGCTACGCGGCGTATTACGAGGCGCTTAAGTCCCGGGTTGACGCCGCCCAGATGCTCTACTATGAGCTTACAGAGGAACAGCGCGCCGAGGTCATCGGCGCTGACACCCTGCAAAGCTGGGTGGAGATGTTCTCCGTCCAGCCGCTTGCCACTGCCACGGCAGTGGTGGTAAGTAGAAGGAATGCGGGCATTGGGCAGTACACCACTCCGATGCTCTTGTGTACCAGTGAATCAGGCAAGACTGTAAAAGATGTTTGCAAAACAGAGGATGGTTGGACATACTGGACGGAAATTGTGATAAAAAAGGACAGCAGCGGCAATCTGAAGGTGAACAGCGTGAACGCGTCTGCGGAGAATAAGAGCGGAGATTCCGTTCCCGTGAACACCGAAGGCTTTATCCTCATGATATATGGAACCTATACAGGCGCCTCCGTCGGCAGCTATGTCATCTGCTCCAATGACAGACTCTGGCAGAACACGACATCCAGCACGAATCTGAACGGCACCATTGTGTTCAGTGACACGGCCACTGCGGGGGATAAAGAGGCAAAGGACAACTCAAGTGAGCTGCATGTCGTTCAGGGCGTTGACACCAGCAGCTTTATCACGATGAACCTGTACGATTACGGGGATGAAATCAACACAAAGTATAATTCCAATAATGACTACCCCGGCTTCCAGCAGGATTATGGGGCGGGTACTACAATTTCGTCCGGCTCGTCGCTGAACTTCGGCAACAATATCACCTCCGATCTGCTCGCCGGGATTACCAAT
>CAYPMJ010000150.1:0-3601 GCA_964411785.1 uncultured Oscillospiraceae bacterium | reverse complement strand
CTGTGAGGGACAGCGTCAGGGCCCTGTCTGTGGACGGAGTTGCGCCTGACGAGGAGTCCATTAAGGATGGGAGCTATTCGGTGCAGCGGCCCTTTGTCCTGGTGACGAGGACGGATACCGACCTCTCCGATGCGGCACAGAGGTTCTTTGATTTTGCTGTTTCCGATGAAGCTGCGGAGCTTATTTCCAGCGCGGGTGTTGTGGCGGCAAAATGAATCAGACTTTGGTTTTGCAGTCCGCGGGATCCGATCTTCAATTAATTCCTGAAAAGGGGACCATGAGATGAAGAGAAAAAAACAATTATTTGAAGCCGCCGTACATGGCGTGTTTCTCATCCTCGGGCTCATAACGGTGGGCTGCGTCCTCATGATCACCGTCTATCTCATTATTGCGGGAATTCCTGCGATCCGTGAGATCGGTCTTTCCGATTTCCTCTTTGGGACAAAGTGGGCGTCCTCAGCGGCCAAGCCCGCCTTCGGCATTCTTCCATTCATTCTGACCAGCGTTTACGGGACGGGCGGCGCTGTTCTGCTCGGTGTCCCGATAGGGTTTCTTACAGCCGTTTACCTGGCGAAGCTTGCACCGCAGGCAATACGGGCAGTTGTCACGAACGCCGTGAGTCTTCTTGCGGGTATCCCGTCTGTCGTGTATGGCCTTGTGGGTATGCTCGTCGTTGTACCTGGTATCCGCACGCTGTTTCATGTCCCGGATGGGGCAAGTCTGCTGGCTGCAATCATCGTGCTCTCAGTTATGATCCTGCCGTCCATTATCAACGTCTCTGTCACAGCGCTGGAGGCCGTACCAAAGGAATACGAGGACGCGTCCATGGCCCTTGGCGCAACAAGGGTGGAGACCTGCTTTAAGGTGTCCGTACCCGCGGCAGGAAGCGGAATTGCTGCCGCAGTCACCTTGGGCGTGGGCAGGGCGATCGGCGAGGCCATGGCGGTTATGATGGTGTCGGGCAACGCAGCGAATATGCCGTCCCTGTTTGAGAGCGTACGATTTCTGACAACCGCCGTCGCAGGTGAAATGTCTGATTCCAGCGGACTGCAGAGACAGGCGCTGTTCTCGATTGCACTGGTACTGTTTCTGTTTATCATGCTGATCAATGGGGCTCTGGGCTTCTTCCTGAAGCGGAGCAGAGAGGGTTAAAGTGGAAAAACAAAGTATTTCCGGAAGAAGAAGGGGAATGCAGGCTCTCCTTCTCGGATTGATGGGACTGTCCACAGCGATTACATGTGCACTCGTGCTGTTTATTACAGGTTATGTGCTTGTAAAGGGGCTGCCCAACATCACGTGGGAGCTTCTTTCCACAAGTCCTAGTTATCTCAGGGGTACAACAGGAATTTTGCCTGATATTCTGAATACGGTTTACATCATCGTCGCGGCACTTGCGATTGCGATACCAGTCGGCGCTGGAGCCGCAGTTTATCTGACGGAATACGCTAGGAATAAAAGACTGGTATCTGTAATTGAGCATGCAGCGGAGACGCTTTCCGGGATACCGTCTATTATCTATGGCTTTGTGGGGATGCTCGTTTTCAGTGGGACATTCGGCACTTCGCTGCTCTCCGGAGCGCTCACCCTTGTGGTGATGAACCTGCCCACGATTATGCGGACTACTCAGGAGAGTCTGAAGACCGTGCCAGAGAGCTACAGGGAGGGCGCGTTTGGCCTGGGCGCAGGGAAGTGGAGGGTGATCCGGACCGTCGTCCTCCCCGGATGCATGGACGGCATCATTACAGGCTGCATTCTCTCAGCTGGAAGAATCCTGGGGGAGTCGGCGGCGCTTCTGTTCACAGCCGGCTTTGCCCATGTGTCAAACGGCTTTTTTAAAGGCATGACAAGCTCCGGCGCGACGCTGACGGTGTCACTTTATTTCTACGCGAAGGAGCGGGGAGATTTTGATGTGGCTTTTGCAATTGCGGCAATCCTTATGCTTCTGACACTCTGCATAAATTTTCTTGCGTCGCTTGTCAGTTCACTCTTCAAAAGAAGGAGGAACCTATGATCACAGTAAATGACCTGTGCCTGTGGTACGGAAGCACCCAGGCGCTGCACCACATTTCAATTGCCATTCCGGACAGAGCCATCACAGCCCTTATAGGACCATCAGGCTGCGGGAAGTCCACCTTCCTTAAGACTCTTAACCGCATGAACGACCTCATACCAGGAGTAAGAATAACCGGAGAGGTCAGCTATAACGGAGAAAACATTTTTTCCCCGTCGGTTGATGTGAATGTGCTCCGCAAGGAGATAGGAATGGTCTTTCAGAAGCCCAATCCATTTCCCATGAGCATATACGACAATATCGCCTATGGTCCCAGGACGCACGGGATCAGAAGCCGCGTAAGGCTTGATGACATTGTGGAGCGTTCCCTCCGGGACGCTGCAATCTGGGATGAGGTAAAGGACAGACTCCGGAAGAATGCGCTGGGCCTTTCCGGCGGTCAGCAGCAGAGACTGTGTATTGCCCGCGCATTGGCTGTTGAACCGGAGGTGCTTCTGATGGACGAGCCTACCAGTGCCCTGGACCCGATCTCCACCTCCAGAATCGAGGAGCTTACCATGTCATTAAAGGAAAAATATACAATCATTATCGTCACACACAATATGCAGCAGGCAGTCCGGGTCTCGGATAATACAGCCTTCTTCCTCCTGGGCGAAATGATTGAGTTTGGAAATACGGAAAGGATGTTCTCCCAGCCGTGTGACAAGAGGACAGAGAGCTATATAACGGGGAGGTTTGGATAATGCGCTCCAGATTCGATGAACAGCTGGGCCTTTTACACAGAGAGCTTATCATGATGGGGGCGCTCTGCGAAAACGCCATCGCCCTCTCCGCAAGGACTCTGGATGAGTGCGATAAGGCAAGTGCCGGCGAGGTATTTGAAATCACAGCGCAGATCGACCGGAAGGAGCGGGACATAGAAACAATGTGTATGCGTCTCCTGCTTCAGCAGCAGCCTGTGGCAAAGGATCTCAGGGCAATCTCATCGGCTCTGAAAATGGTGACGGATATGAAGCGAATCGGGGACAATTCTGGTGATATTGCGGAAATAGTCACAATGGGGTATATCACTTCGGCATATGACAAGCTGAATATCCATGATATGGCAATAGCAACTATAAAAATGGTCACAGACAGCATAGATGCCTTTGTCAAAGACGACGCAGAGCTGGCAAAAGCAGTTATTGTCTATGACGATGTGGTGGATGAACACTTCAATCGGATAAAGGCAGCTCTGATTGATGCCCTGCGGACTCGCAGTGCTGACGGCGAATACGCTCTTGACCTTCTGATGGCTGCCAAATATCTTGAACGCATGGGCGACCACGCAGTCAATATTGCCGAATGGGTTATTTATGCAATCACAGGGATAAAGAGCCGGAAATCTGATCTCGATTGATGATATATCGGGTGGTTGAAAAAAGTGATACACATGGTATAATAGCCACGCAGCGGCTATTATACTTAATTTAAGGCCGCGCTTTATGCGCATGGCCAATTATACCATTTCGCTTCGCTCCATGGTATAATAGCCACAAAGTGGCTATTATACTTAATTTAAGGCCGCGCTTTATGCGCATGGCCAATTAT
>CAYPMJ010000149.1:0-3677 GCA_964411785.1 uncultured Oscillospiraceae bacterium | reverse complement strand
CTCTCACAAAGAAGCTTTGCCCTGCAATGACCATCGAGGTCAAGGACGGCGTATGCACGGTTGCGCGGCCTGACAATGAGAAGCAGACGCGCGCACTTCACGGCCTCACCCGGTCGCTCCTCAACGACATGGTAGTTGGAGTGACGGACGGGTTTTCCAAGACGCTTGAGATAAACGGCGTCGGTTACACAGCCGCCAAGGAGGGGACGAACCTTGTCATGAGACTAGGCTACTCCCACCAGGTTGTGGTGCCGGAGGTTGACGGGATAACGATCGAGGTGCCGAAGCCTAATACTGTGGTGATAAAGGGCCCTGACAAGCAGCAGGTGGGGCAGTTTGCGGCTGATGTGCGGGGGAAGAGACCTCCGGAGCCCTATAAGGGCAAGGGCATCAAGTACTCAGACGAGGTTATCCGCCGCAAGGAAGGCAAGACCGGTAAATAAGGGAGGTGCGCGGTATGATTAAAAGACCTGATACAAACGGACAGCGTTTGAAAAGACACAGAAGAGTCAGAGCGAAGCTCTCCGGCACATCGGAGCGTCCGCGCCTCAACGTGTTCCGCAGCGAGAAGCACATTTACGCTCAGATAATAGATGACGAGAAGGGAACAACTCTCTGCGCGGCAGCCAGCAACGAGAAGGGCTTTGAAGGGTCCGGTTCCAACAAGGAGGGAGCGCGGAAGGTGGGCAATCTGATTGCCCAGAGGGCCAGGGAGAAGGGCATAGAGTCCGTGGTCTTTGACCGGGGCGGCTATGTCTACCATGGCCGGGTCCAGGAGCTGGCGGAGGGCGCCCGCGAGGGCGGTCTGCAATTTTAACGGAGGGAGGAAACTTTCATGCCTTACAACAATGGAAGCCAGGCTGGCGGAAAAAGAGAGCGGCGGGAGAGAGAGAAGCCGGAGTCGGAGTATATCGAAAAGGTTGTCTCCCTGAACCGCGTGTCAAAGACAGTAAAGGGCGGAAGAATTGCCAAGTTTTCGGCGCTTGTGGTAGTCGGTGACGGGAAGGGCAAGGTCGGCTTCGGCCTGGGCAAGGCCAGCGAGGTGTCCGAGGCCATCCGCAAGGGAATTGAGGACGCAAAGAAGAACTTCACCCATGTGACTCTTCAGGGCACGACGATTCCCCACGAGGTCATCGGCGAGTTCGGAGCGGGCAGAGTGCTCCTCATGCCGGCGCCGGAAGGAACCGGAGTCATCGCCGGCGGCGCTGTGCGCGCGGTGGTTGAGGCGGCGGGCATATCGGATATACGTACCAAGTGCCTGAGGTCTAATAACCCGGCCAATGTGGTGGCCGCCACGATGTGCGGCCTTAAATCCCTCAGGGATGCCGCCCAGGTTGCCCAGATGCGCGGCAAGACCGTGGAAGAAATCCTGGGCTGAGGAGGGGTCGGAATGGCAAGCATTAAGATAAAGCTGGTGAAGAGCCTTAACGGGCGCCTTGAGAAGCATATAGCCACTGCCCAGTCCCTGGGACTTCACAGACTGGGCGACGAGACAGTACAGCCAGATAACCCCCAGACCAGAGGAAAGATCGCCAAGATCGGATATCTCCTTCAGGTCACAGAAGAAAACTAAGGAGGTTTGCGGAATGACTTTACACGATTTAAGCCCAGCGGCAGGTTCGACTAAAGCGGCATGGCGCAAGGGCAGAGGAATCGGTTCCGGAAACGGAAAGACGGGCGGACGCGGCCACAAGGGCCAGAAGGCCAGAAGCGGAGGCGGAGTCCGCGTGGGCTTTGAGGGCGGCCAGATGCCGCTGGCAAGGCGTATTCCGAAGAGAGGCTTCAACAACATCTTCGCAAAGCCGCTGGACGCGGTAAACGTGTCTATGCTGGAGAGGTTTGAGAACGACTCTGTGGTTGACGCGGATGCGCTCCGGGATGCCGGCGTGGTCAAGGGCTGCAGATACGGTGTGAAGATATTAGGCAACGGCGAGCTCACAAAGAAGCTCACCGTGAGGGCCAATGCGTTTTCCGAGTCAGCGAGGTCGAAGATTGAGGCAGCAGGTGGGAAGGCCGAGGTGATCTGAGTGTTTCAGACGATACGCAACGCCTGGAAGGCGGAGGAGATACGGAAGAAATTCCTGTTCACGCTGTTCATCATCCTTCTCTACAGGCTGGGAAATGCAATTCCAGTCCCGTATATCGACGTTGCCGCACTGGGACAGTACTTCACGGCCTATTCCAACACCGTATTCGGATGGATGAACGTGATGAGCGGCAGCGCATTCTCCCAGGGAACAGTGTTTGCAATGTCCATTCAGCCATATATCAACGCGTCCATCATCATCCAGCTGCTGACCATAGCCATACCGGCCCTTGAGCGCCTGGCCAAGGACGGCGGCGAGGATGGCAAGAGGAAGATCGAGAAGATCACCCGTTACTCAACGGTCGGCATCGCGCTTCTGCAGGGCTTCGGCTTCTTCATGCTTCTGAAGAACAACGGACTTCTGGCGGATGACAGGCCGGGGGTGTGGTCGGCTATAGTGATTGTCGCCACCTTTGTGGCGGGCTCCTCGCT
This sequence comes from uncultured Oscillospiraceae bacterium, assembly GCA_964411785.1. Classification (GTDB taxonomy): domain Bacteria; phylum Bacillota; class Clostridia; order Oscillospirales; family Oscillospiraceae; genus RUG626. The sequence continues at coordinate 1,159 of CAYPMJ010000149.1, read as the reverse complement.
GCTCATGTGGATGGGCGAGCAGATTACAGAGTTCGGTATCGGCAACGGCATCTCGATCATCCTTTTCATAAGCATAGTCTCGCGCTACCCGGTGGAGGTAGTGAACGCGGTGAAGACAGTGGTGAGCTCCCCCGAGACATGGTGGATCTACCTGCTCATGCTCCTGGGCGCACTGGCGATAATCGTCCTCATTGTCATTGTCACAAACGCCGAGCGCAGGATTGCGGTTATGTACTCAAAGCGCGTCGTGGGCCGGAAGGTTTACGGCGGACAGAGCACACACCTGCCGCTGAAGGTGAATATGTCGGGCGTTCTGCCCGTCATCTTCGCCCAGTCCATAGTCTCGCTCCCCGCCACGATCGGCATGTTCATGGGGAAGACCACGGACAACAGCACATTCCTGAGGCTCTTTGACACAACCTCACCGCTCTATATGGTTCTGTATTTTCTGCTCATAATCTTCTTCAGCTACTTCTACTCCACCATACAGTTCAATCCGGTGGAGGTTGCGAACAACCTGCAGAAGAACGGCGGATATATACCGGGCTTCCGGCCCGGCAAGCCGACCGGCGAGTTCATAAGCAAGGTGCTGAATAAGGTGACGCTCTTCGGCGCTATATATCTTGGCGTCGTCGCCATAGTGCCGCTTATCATCTCAGCCTGTTCCGAGACGGCTAAAAATTCCGGAATATCAGTGGGCGGAACGTCGCTCATAATCGTTGTGGGAGTTGCTCTGGAGACGGTGCGCGGGCTGGAGGCACAGCTTGTAATGCGCAACTACAAGGGATTCCTTGAGTAAGGAGGCTGCCTTAAGGATGAAGCTGATACTTTTGGGGGCGCCTGGCGCCGGTAAGGGCACTCAGGCCGAGATACTTTCGGAGAAGATGGGAATTCCAACCATCTCCACGGGGAGCATTCTCCGTGCGGCTGTCCGGGAGGGAACGCCTGTGGGCCTGAAGGCCCGGGCGCTTATGGAGGCCGGTGCGCTTGTGTCGGATGACGTGATACTGGGCATAGTCGCTGAGCGCGTGGCAAGGGAGGACTGCAATAACGGGTACATCCTTGACGGCGTCCCCAGGACCGTTGCACAGGCCGAGGCGCTGCAGCGAAACGGCATCGAGATTGACGCTGTGGTCTGCCTTGCGGTGGACGATGAGGT
>CAYPMJ010000148.1:0-3700 GCA_964411785.1 uncultured Oscillospiraceae bacterium | reverse complement strand
CCCGGAACTCATGCTCGCTGTACGCTCCGCTCAGGACCTTCATCAGGGTACTTTTTCCGGCGCCGTTCTCCCCAACCAGTGCGTGGATCTCCCCCCTTTTCACCTCAATTGAGACGTCGCTCAGCGCTCTGACGCCGGGGAATGTCTTGGTGACATTGCGCATTTCAAGAATTGTCTCCGCCATTTCAGCCCTCCTTATTCTCCTACGCTCTTGCGGCGTCTGTACTGGTCAATGAAGAGGGAGAGAATCAGGATCACTCCGAACACGACCTTCTGCCAGAAGGTGGAGACTCCCATGACGATCAGCGCGTTTGTAATCATGGCAAAGAGAATGCAGCCAAGCCCGCTTCCTATGACCGTGCCGCTGCCGCCGAACATGGACGTTCCTCCTATGATTACCGATGCCATTATGGTCAGCTCCGTGCCGGAGCCGGCGTTGATCTGTGCGCTTGAAAACCTGGAGGCGTACAGGATGCCCGTGAGTGCGGCGAAGAAGCCCACGGCCATATAAAGCTGAATGTGCTTCTTCTGCGGATCAATGCCGGCAAGATACGCCGTCTCCCGGTTGCCGCCGACAGCGAGAACCTCTCTCCCGTACTTCGTCTTCTTGAGAATAATTTGTCCCACAATGCCTATGACCAGCGCGTATATCACAACCAGGGACATGTTTCCGAAAATTCTTGTCTGGGCGATGGCCTTGAAGGCGCTGTTCAGTCCCAGAACCGAGTTGTTGCCTGTGATGACGCTGATGAAGCCGGTGACCGCGTACTGCATGCCCATCGTCGCTATGAAGCTTGGCAGATTGCACTTTACCACCAGTATCCCGTTCACAAGTCCCACCGCAGTGCCGGCAAGAAGTCCCAGTATGATTGCCGGCACAAGGGGAACTCCATTCGTCGCGGCCAGAGCCGCAATCACTCCTCCGAAAGCCGTGGTGGAGCCGATAGACAGATCCATCTGGCAGGAGCTCATGAGAAATGTCAGAGGCACGGCCAGGATGAAGGTGAAGCTGGCACTTCTCAGAATGTCGAAAATATTGGCAGCTGAGAGGAAGCTCGGCTGTACAATGGTGGAGATGATCACCATTATGATAAGCGGTATAAGCGCACTCAGCTCCTGCGCGGCGAGGCATCTTTTCAGCAGACTGACTTTTTTCTTTTTTTCCATTCTGTACTCTCCTACAATCAACTCAATGCGGCGGGGACCCGCGCCCCGGCTTCATGCGTCTGCCGTTATCCGAATAGCGCCGATCCCCTTTCTTTTCATTTATCACTCAGTCAGGCCATGTGAGGTCCGACTCACTGACACCCAGAAAGTCCAGGTAATCTCTCAGGTTGGTTGCATCGAAGGTGACGTAATCAACAGGTATATAGTGCTCGCTCACAGTCCCGCCATCGAGAACCAGCTTTGCGTTGGACGCGCACGACGCACCCTCACCGTAGGTGTCCAGCTGGCCGGCTGTCATGAATACGCCGTCCAGAAGGAGCTGGAGGTTCTCTACCTCCGAGTCCGGGGCGTTGCAGTAGAAGGTACCCTGAAGACCGTGCTCCTCCACAAAGGAGCCCCCGGCAATCATGGAGTATGTCTCCAAGCCATAGTAGACGTTCATCTCAGGATGTATAAGATACATGGCGTTCAGCTTGTCCTGGGCCACCGAGGCTGAGGAGTCGCAGGTGTCGGCGCCCAGGTCGTTGACAGGGCCGCTGAAGTTCTCCTTAAGCGCGTCAAGATACCCCTGGCGCTGAGCATCCTGTCCCACACCGTCCCCCTGGAAGGCGGTCTGGATGGAGAAGAAATTGACCTCCTCCACACCGTCCCTTTCAAGCATTTTGGCGGTGTACTCTCCTGCCATGTAGCCAAGGGTATAATACTCAGGGCCCACGCAGAACTCCATGTACTCCTCGCCAAGGTCCGAGGCCACGCCAATTACAAGGCAGCCGGCGTCTCTGGCGCGGCCTATGACGTCGCTCCACATGTTGGCGTCGGTACCGCACACGCAAAGGATCTTGTAGCCCTGGGTGATGGCGGACTCTGCCAGCTCAATCATCTCAGTCTGACTGTTGGTGGTAACCGGCGTCCAGTAGTCGGTCTGCCAGCCGTAGGACTCCCCTGTCTCCCGCCAGCCCTCCTCAATGGGCCCCCAGTATGAGCCTCCGGACATGACTGAGATCATAACGGCCTTTATCTGCTCATCTCCGGCTGTCCCGCCATCTCCCGTCTCACTTCCGTCGGTCCCCTGATCGTCCGACCCGGAATCCCCCGTCCCACCGCAGGCAGCCAGAGTAAGGAGCATTGCCATGGCAGCCAGCAGGGCAAAATACCTTTTTACCTTATTCATCTTTAGTCCTCCAGAATCATATTCTCGAACGTATCGAGTATCCCCATTATATCAGGAGATGTTTTAATAATCAATTGATAATGTTTCCAAAATTCGTATCTAAAATTTGTATAGTTTCAACAAAAATCATTTCTGAAGTCCGTGTAAAAACATCATCTGTATAGGAAACATCACCTGTGCAAAATGCATCATCTGACAATTTGCGTGGCAGTTTTATCGCCTTAAGACCTGTTAATATTGACTTTGCCGGGATTTAGCGATATAATTTAATACGCAAAAGGTCGTACTGTTCCATACAAATTTTCAGAGGGGGTATACCTATGTCCGACGCCGTCTCCACAGCCAGAATGCCCGCGTACAAGAATGTCTATGCTGACCTGCGTATGAGTCTTAAATCCTCCAAATATACAGTTGGTTCTCTTCTGCCCACGGAGACCGAGCTCCAGAAGATCTATGGAGTGAGCAGGACTACCATCCGCCGCGCCATCTCGCTGCTCAGGGCCGAGGGTCTGGTGAGGGTGACGCAGGGCCGCGGCACAGAGGTTTTAAAGCAGGACACCTTTGACCGGTATACCACCGTCAACTCCATTTCCACCCTCTTCACCAGGGAGGGCCAGCGGCCCGACCGCGCACACTTCGAGATCTCACAGATCAGCGTCAGCCTCCTGCCCGCCGAGGAGCAGACCTCGAGTACGCTGGGCCTGGAGCCGGGCAGCCCGGTCTATTGTCTCCAGCGCGTCATCACGCTGGGGGACGGCGTGCCCGCAGCGCTGCTCATCAACTATCTCTCCCCCTCTCTGGCGCCCGGTCTTGAGGCCTACGCGGGGAAGTTTACCGATCTCTACACCTTCCTGGACGATACATACGGCGTCAAATACCTCAGAAGTGTGGAGACGATCTCCGCAAAGGCCGCATCCGTCCTAGAGGCCAACACTCTGAACGTCAATATTGGCTCTCCCCTTCTCTATTGCCGCCGCACTGCCTATTGCAGCCAGGGGCCCATGGAATATGCCTGCACCACCTATAATCCGGAGCACTATAAGATCATCATCAACATGGACGTCCACGACTACGCCCTGGTGTGAGCTGTGAGGGCATAAAAAAATCCGGCAGTCTGCAAGACTGCCGGAAAACAGTGTGAATGCCAATGCATCTCAGGGCCGCGCGCTTAACCCTGCTGCCATACCGCAATGGCGTCATAGCGGAAGGAACCGACGAGTCCGTCATGACTGCGGTCGGTCGTGTTCAGGTATCCGCGTGAGGTCAGCGCAATGTTGTTATCGTAGTTCGGCGCCATCGATACGATCTCGCCGGTATTCTGCTTCAGAAGGAGCAGAATATGTATCATTCGTTCCTTCCCGG
>CAYPMJ010000147.1:0-3825 GCA_964411785.1 uncultured Oscillospiraceae bacterium | reverse complement strand
CCTTTCATGTGGACTATGAGGCGAAGAATATCTGCGTGTCGAGCGGTGCAAAACACATTTTGTACGTGGCGCTTCGGGTGCTGCTGAACCCTGGAGACGAGGTGATACTTCCTGCGCCGTATTGGGTCACTTATGAGGAGGCAGTCAAGATCTGCGGGGCGGTTCCGGTTATATTGAACACCACTGAGGAAAACCGTTTTAAGGTCACCCCGGAGGAGCTGCAGAGTGCTGTGACTGAGCGGACAAAATGCGTTATTCTTACGAACCCGTCTAATCCCACAGGTATGCTCTACACTGGCGAGGAGCTTCGCAGGTTGGGGGAAGTTATTGAAAAGAATGATTTGTATCTGGTCAGCGACGAAATATATGCAACACTGGTGTACAATGGAACTTTCGTCAGCGCGGCAGCTATCAGTCCGGGGCTGAAGGAGCGGACAATACTTGTGAACGGTGTGTCTAAAACCTATGCCATGACGGGCTGGCGTATAGGCTTTGCGGCAGCAGATGATAAGATTATAAAGCTCATGTCAACATACCTCAGCCATTCCACAGGAAACGCGTCGAATGTGGCTCAATATGCCGCATTAGAGGCCTACAGCGGCCCACAGGAGAGTGCGGAGCATATGAAGGAGGAATTCGACCGCCGCCGCAGGTATTTTGTGGATCGAGTGAGTCATATGGAAAAGGTGAGCTGCCTTGACCCGGACGGAGCGTTCTACATTTTTATGAATGTGTCAAAAACGTTTGGCTCTACCCTGTGCGGGGAGAAAATAGGGGATGCCACAGACTTTGCCCAGGCGCTATTAAAGCGCGGACTGGTAGCGACAGTTCCAGGCGCGGCTTTTGGAAATAATAATTATATTCGTTGGTCCTATGCAACAAGTCTTGAGACAATCAAAAAGGGGCTTGATCGTCTTGAGAGATTCCTGAATGATGAACCTACTGCATAACGGTGAAAAAAAGGCCGCGCTTCCGGAGAGCAAAACCGGAGGCGCGGTCGTTTTAATAGGTGGGTGATTCCATGAATTCTGAAGTGAAAGAGCTGCCCAAAATGTCCATAAAAAGGCATATGCTTATTTTAAATGAAAAACATGATTGACAGGAAAACTTTGGTGGAGTAAAATAACGACTTAGAAAAAAGCAGACACAAAGATGGTGCATGAGCAGTGCTGCAAAAAAGGAGGAGAAACATGACGGTTCCGGAGAAGCTGTCCCGGCTGCGTGAGGGCATGAGAAGGAGAGGGATAGCGGCATATATAATCGTGACAGATGATTTCCACGGCTCAGAGTATGTAGGGGAACACTTTAAGGCGCGAGAGTATATGACGGGCTTTACTGGATCTGCGGGTACGCTGGTGGTGCTGCCGGACTGGGCAGGGATGTGGACAGATGGGAGATATTTCCTGCAAGCGGGGCGGGAACTGCGGGGCAGTTCCATTGAACTGATGAAGAGTGGGGAGAAGGACGTACCGGATGTGCCGGATTTTTTGAGGGAAAAGTTGGAAAATGGGTCCACAGTGGGTTTTGACGGGAGAACAGTGTCCGGTGAATTCGCGGGAAAGCTGAGTGAGAAGCTAAAGGAGAAGAACGTCCGGTTTCTTTGGGATCAGGATCTGGTAGACGAGATATGGGAGGACAGACCGCCGCTTTCGGCAAAGCCGCTCTGGGAGTTGGACGCCAGTTTTACAGGACAGACACGGGAAGAGAAGCTGCGTAGAGTGCGAGAGGCGATTACGAGGGAGTGTGTGGATGTTCTGGTCCTGACAGCACTGGATGAGATCGCCTGGCTTCTGAATCTGCGCGGAGACGATGTGGCGTGTGCGCCGGTGTTCCTGTCATATATGCTGATAGAGCGGGAAAAAGCGACGCTATACATGCAGGAGTGCGCTTTGAGCGGAGAATTGCGGGAGAAGCTGGAGTGCGCGGGGGTGACAGTAGCCAGTTATCAGGATTTTTATGAGCAGCTGAGAGGCATCCCGGAGAAGAGAACGGTCTGGGTGGATGGGAGTACGTCTAATTACTGTGTTATAAAGAGTCTGAATGAAAAAGTCCATGTGATAGACAAGCCAAGTCCAGTGATACAGATGAAGGCAGTGAAGACAGCGGAGGAGCAGGAGAATATCAGGAGAGCGCACATAAAAGATGGCGTAGCAGTTACGAAATTTATCTACTGGCTCAAGACCCATGTGGGTAAAGAGCGAGTGACGGAGCTTTGCGCAGCCGAAAGGCTGTTGAGCTTTAGAAGGGAGCAGGAGAATTTTGTAGGGCCGAGCTTCGAGTCAATAATTGCCTATGGTCCGCATGGTGCAGTGGTTCACTACTCGCCGAGTACTGAGACGGATATTGAGTTAGAGCCGAAGGGTTTGTGCCTGGCGGATACGGGGGGGCACTACTTAGAGGGCAGTACGGATATAACACGGACAGTGGTGCTGGGGCCGATCACGCAGGAGGAGCGGCATGCATTCACGGTGGTCCTGCGGGGTCACCTGGCGCTTGCGGGGGCTAAGTTCAAAAAGGGCTGTTGTGGTGCGAACTTGGACATATTGGCCCGTGAGCCGCTCTGGGAAGAAGGCCTGGACTATAACCACGGAACGGGTCATGGAGTGGGTTATCTGTTGAACGTCCATGAGGGGCCGCAGCGTGTTCACTGGAGGATAACCAATGTCAAACAGCATGCGGAGCTTGAAGAGGGAATGGTATTTTCAGATGAGCCGGGGCTGTATGTAACGGAGAAGTTTGGAATCAGACATGAAAATCTGGTATTAGTCCGGAGGGGAAAAGAGACGCAATTCGGGCAGTTTATGGAACTTGAGCCGCTGACGATGGTCCCGTTTGACAAGGATGGAATAGATATAAGCCTGATGAGGAGGGAGGATATAGAGCAGCTTAACAGATACCATGCGACAGTATACGAGAAGATCTCGCCGTATTTTGAGGGCGACGAGCATGAATGGCTCCGTGCTGCGACGGCGCCTATAGAGATGTGAGATGAAAAAAGAGATACAGATAGAGGAAACGTTGGGCAAAGAAGAGAAAAATGATCTGGGAGTAGAGGAAGCTAAAAAAGTTCTGATAAGCCTGCTCAGGGAGTGCGAGCAGAGAATAGCAGACGCAACCGTCTCACGTCAGCGGCTTCATGAACAGCTGACAAGCATGTGGTATCTGTTCCAGTATAGTATGGGGCGGATGAATGCCATCAGGCAGGAGGAGCTGTGGATGAGGGTCCGCGCTGCGGAGGGTGATGTCCGGCAGGCAGATGAGGAGCTTGAAAGGCTTAAAAAGAAATATGAGAGGATAAGACGTCATTACTCTGAGCTGCTGAAATAAATCTGTGGAGTAATGATTATAGAGGCTGCCGGAAGCAGCAAGCTGAGTCAGAGCGAGAAGAAGTAAACAGGGCACTGGGACAAAGAAAAACATGAAGAGGGAGACACCATGACAAAAATTGATATTATATCCGGCTTTCTGGGAGCTGGAAAAACGACGTTGATAAAGAAGCTCCTGTCAGAGGCAGTAGAGCCAAGCAAAACGGTACTGATTGAGAACGAATTTGGAGAGATAGGGATAGATGGGGGATTTCTGAAGGAGTCAGGGATAGAGATAAAGGAGATGAATTCCGGCTGCATCTGCTGCTCTCTCGTAGGGGACTTTGGGGCTTCCTTAAAGGAGGTAGTGGAGAGGTGGCATCCGGAGCGGATATTGATTGAGCCGTCAGGAGTAGGAAAGCTGTCGGACGTGATGCGCGCTGTAGAGGATACCGGAATAGGTGATTTAACTGTGAACAGCGCGGTTGCGGTGGTAGACGCGTCACGATGCAAGGTGTAT
>CAYPMJ010000146.1:0-3862 GCA_964411785.1 uncultured Oscillospiraceae bacterium | reverse complement strand
CGCATAAAGCGCATGGCCAATTATACCATTTCGCTTCGCTTCATGGTATAATAGCAGCCTATTTCTGTCTTCAGCCAGCCTATTTCTGTCTTCTCAATGGCCCGGGGAGAAAGACAGATGACTCTTATTCTGTCGCATTCTGGCTATGCACCGGTACTTCGCACGTCCTTCAGAAACCCTCAGCTGTTTTAAGGCATTGCGAGACTGTGCAAAGCCCATAGCCGGCTTTCCGGAATTATCCTCAGGCCTCCCCGCCATTTTTCCGCGCCGCTGTTGGCAGAACCAGGGCACAATCAGTCCAGGATACGGATGGTAGTGATAACCGGCTGCTCCTCCGGGGCGATAAATCCATTATCGTCCACGGGCTGGGCGGCCTCGCAGATAGCGTCAACGATGTCCATGCCCTCGGTCACGTAACCGAAAACAGCGTAATTTCCATCCAGAAAGGTGCTGTCCTGGTGGACGATAAAGAACTGTGAGCTGGCACTGTCCGGGTCACTGGAGCGGGCCATGGATATGGCGCCTCTGGTATGGGAGAGGGTGTTGTCCACGCCGTTGGAGGAGAACTCCCCCTTTATTGTTTTGTCGCTGCCGCCGTAGCCAGTACCCTCCGGATCACCGCCCTGCATCATGAAGCCGGCAATTATCCGATGAAAAGTCAGCCCATCATAAAAGCCGCTATTGGCCAGGGAAATGAAGTTCGCCACCGTCTCAGGCGCCGCTTTGCCGTCAAGCTCCACCTCAATAACTCCATAGTCCTGAATCTGAATCTCGGCATGGTGTATATCATTGCTTCCGCAGGCCGTCAACGGGAGCAGCAGCAGTGCTGCCAATAGTATCGCAATGCCTTTTTTCATATGTACCTCCTGAGTTGGTTTAAGACAGATAATCTCTCAAATCTGATGTCTCCGTTGAATCGGAGCCTTAATTCATAACGCGATTATCTTAGCCTGATTATATATGTTTTTGCCCGGCATTTCAAGAGGTTGACCGGGAAAACCTGTGCGGCAGTTCCACGGTACTTAATTGAAACCCGTCCTTCCCAAAATCTGTGTAAATACACTGGACTAATAATCATTCATCTGTTATAATACCCCTCAACCGGAATAAAATGGTCTGAAGAACTGAAAAAGACTGAGACAACGCAGTATGTCGTCCTGGGACGACTTGCGGGAAAAGGGGCTTCTTATGTTGATTTCTGTACTGCTTTTTATTGTTGGTTTGCTGCTGCTCATCAAGGGCGGCGACTGGTTTGTGGACGCGGCTCAGAGTATTGCCCATCGTTTCCATATGCCGGAGCTGCTCATTGGAGCTACAGTGGTGTCCATTGGCACCACATTACCTGAGGTGATGGTATCCTGTCAGGGTGCACTGGCCGGAAGCGGATCCATAGCCTTTGGGAATGCTGTGGGTTCAGTTATATGCAACACATCGCTGATCGCAGCAATAACACTTGTGGTACGCCCTGCCCAGGTGAGCAGAAAGACCTTCACATTGCCCACTGTGGCATTTTTTGCAGCAGCGGCTTTCTTTTGCTACAATGCCTATGCCTTTGGGGAATTCAGGCGTTTCTCAGGCATTGTACTTCTGGTCATGTTCCTGATCTACATGATTGTGACGGTAAAGCAGATGAAAAGCAGCCCTGAACAGCTTCCCCAAGAGCCGGAGACTTCCGAGGAGAAGGGCAAAGAGGAGCCACCCAGAACACTTCTTTTTGATATTGTGATGCTTGTAGTTGGCGCTGTAGTGATAGCAGTGGGTGCACGGCTGCTTGTGGACAACGCGCAGGTAATAGCTACAGCTCTTGGAGTGCCGGAGAGTGTTGTGGCACTGACGCTTGTGGCATTGGGCACTTCGCTTCCAGAGCTGGTGACGGCTATCACATCGCTTGCTAAGGGCTGCGGTGCGCTGTCGCTGGGGAACATCATAGGCGCGAATCTGTTCAATTTAGTTCTGGTGTCTGGTGCAGCTATCACAATAAGTCCATTTGAACTGTCCTCTGCCAGTGCCACCAGTCTGCGTGTTGATATACCTCTGATGCTGTGCGTGATGCTGGTTCTGACGCTCCCGGCGCTGATAAAGCAGAAGCTCTATCGCTGGCAGGGTGTACTGCTGCTTGCTGCCTATGCATGTTACTGCGTCTTCCTGTTTGCAGGTGGAGCTGCCGGCATCTGAGAAAGGTCGGAGACGGGGCCTTGGATGCTGTATTGGCCATGGAGCCCTGACAGCAACAGCGGTTGAGGCTGATCTTCAGTTTCACATAGGGAACGCCTGAACCGTCTCAAAGGTGTCCGGATGTGGATCGGAAACCTTCGGTAAGAAGACGACATAAAAAAGCGCAGCGGAGAGCCGGCCCCAGGTCAGATCTGCCACTTCTTTTTCGGGTGCTTTTCACACCTGGCCTCGCCCTCAGTTTCCACAAGGATTATGTCATCACCGATTTTCCGGATGGCGTCCCACGGGATCACATAATCGTCGCTTTTTCCAAAAACGCCCAGATACCGGCACGGCCCTGGAACCACCAGGGACAGAAGCTGTCCGCTCACTGTGTCAAATATCACGTCACTTACAAATCCCAACCGGAACCCTGTGCAGACGTTTATGACCTCACGACAGCGCAGGTCCGCTATTCTGCATTGCATCAAAACCACCCCCGCTTATAATTATGCGGAGGTGGTTTCCTGCATGCATCTATCAGTTTAAAAAGTCCTTTAGCTTCTTTGAGCGACTTGGATGGCGCAGCTTTCGCAGTGCCTTTGCTTCGATCTGTCTGATACGTTCACGGGTGACGTTGAATTCCTTGCCCACCTCTTCAAGTGTGCGAGTCCGTCCGTCTATTATGCCGAACCGCAGCTCCAGAACCTTCTTCTCCCTGGGGGTGAGCGTTTCAAGTACCTCCATCAGCTGCTCCTTCAACAGCGTGAATGACGCAGCCTCTGCCGGCTCAGACGCGTCCTCGTCCGGTATGAAATCGCCGAGATGACTGTCCTCCTCCTCGCCAATAGGAGTCTCCAGCGACACCGGCTCCTGCGCTATCTTCAGGATGTCCCGTACCTTGTCGACAGGCATCCCTATTTCCTCCGCTGTCTCTTCCGGCGTCGGGTCATGTCCCAGCTCCTGGAGCAGCTGCCGATTTACCCGTATCACCTTGTTTATAGTCTCCACCATGTGCACCGGTATGCGTATGGTCCTTGCCTGATCCGCTATTGCGCGTGTTATCGCCTGCCTTATCCACCAGGTGGCATAGGTTGAAAACTTGTACCCCTTTTGATAGTTGAATTTGTCTACAGCCTTTATCAGTCCCAGATTTCCCTCCTGGATGAGATCCAGAAACAGCATCCCGCGCCCCACATACCGCTTCGCTATGGACACAACGAGACGCAGATTCGCTTCTGCCATTCGTTTCTTTGCGTCGGCGTCCCCCTCCGCCATACGCTTGGCGAGGTCGACCTCCTCCTCAGGCGTGAGAAGACGTATTTTACCTATCTCCTTCAGATACATTCTCACCGGATCGTCTATGGCAAAGCTGTCCACCATTGCGTCGGCGCTCTCCAGCTCCTCCTTGGATATCTCCTCAAGTCCCTCCAGTTCCTCGGCTCCAGGGGCCTCATCGGAGTCCATGACCTCGAGCGCTTCTTCGTCAGTCATCTCTATGCCCATAGCGTCAAGCGTTTCATAGAACCTGTCCAGCTGATCCTGCTCTAAATTCAGATCCTCCAGGACGGTAAGCTCCTTCATTGAGAGCGATCCCTTTTTCTTACCGTACTTGATCAATTCCTGGAGCTTCTCAGAAGCTGCCTGTTCCAGAGTCTTCCCATCCTCCGTCTCGTTGCTCCCATCTTCGCTGCCTGAATCCTTCTCT
>CAYPMJ010000145.1:0-3883 GCA_964411785.1 uncultured Oscillospiraceae bacterium | reverse complement strand
CAGGTGAAGTTTCGCTCATAGGTTGGCCGGATTGTTGCACTGGCGCAAACGATTTTCGCATTGCGCGGGAATTTCTGCTGTTTCTCAGCAACTATGGATATTTGCTTTGCTCTGACGGCAATCGACGGGTAGATGAGCGATACGTTCTCAATGAAGTCTTAGTTGATGAGATAAAGGAAATAATAACCGAAAAGCCGAAAGATGAAAGTCTTCTTAAGGCGCTTGAGAAAATAAGGGCGACAGAGGTAACTTCTGAATTTGAGAGAAAGAGAGTTCAATCTTTCCGGCAAGTAAGGCCAAATCAGGCGAGCTTTCGCAAAGCCGTGCTCAACGCCTGTCAGCGCTGCGTGATTACCAATGTCACGATGCCAGAAGTGCTTGAAGCAGCTCATATTAAGCCATTCAAGTATAAAGGTGAGGATACAATCGCAAATGGGTTTGCCATGCGCACGGATATCCATACGCTGTTTGACACCGGACACCTTCGGATCTCTGTAAATGGCGACATTGACTTATCTCAGCGGGCAAGGATGGATTATGGCTGGTCAATTCCACCTAAAATCGCAATTCCGAATTTCATAAACCGGGAATTCCTGCGCTGGCGCTGGGATAACTATAATGGGATCTAATTATGCTCAGAACAAATCGGTGCGGCGGCCGCCTTCAAGGCCAGCATAGAGCTTTGAACATTCGCACCCTCAAGGAGGAGACATGGAAGAGACTGAGCACGCGCTCTTTCTCCCGGTGGGAGATGAGCTGGACCTTGATAAGACATTCACGTGCGGCCAGTGCTTCAGGTGGCGCAGGGAGCCTGACGGAGCATACGTTGGTGCCGCACTTGGCATGGCGGCGCGGGTGCGGGCCGCGGAGGGCGGGCTTGAGATTGAGTGCACAAAGCCGGACAGTCTCCCGCTGTGGGCAGACTATTTTGACCTTGAGCGCTGCTACATAAAGGCGCGGGAGCGCGTCTCCATTGACAGCTACATGCGCACGGCGGCTGAATTCGGCCGGGGGATACGCATACTCAATCAGGACCGCTGGGAGACACTCTGCTCCTTCATACTCTCCCAGTGCAGCAACATCCCCCGCATAAAAAAGATGATCGAGGCGCTTTGCACTGCCTTCGGTGAGCCCCGGGCGCTGCACGGCGAGACGCTCTATACATTTCCCGCTCCCACCGTTCTCGCAAAGCTTTCCGAAAGCGACCTTGCACCCATGCGTCTTGGTTACAGGTCGGGGTACGTCCTCTCAGCCGCAAGAGCCGTGAGCTCCGGTGAGCTGGACCTTGACGCATTGGCGATGACCGACCGCGTCACGGCAAAACGCGCTCTTATGAGTCTTCCTGGGGTTGGGGAGAAGGTGGCGGACTGTGCGCTGCTCTTCTCGCTCCGGATCCCCGACGCGTTCCCCGTGGACGTCTGGGTCCGCCGTGCGCTGCGTGAGCAGTACCCCGACGGGCTGGACACCTCCCGCTTTGGCGACGACGCCGGACTTGCCCAGCAGTACATATTCTATTACCGCAGGAGCCTCGGCTGAAATTGCGGCATTTTCCCACTGTAACGCCCGCTTTTCATGGTAAAGAATTGTCATAATGCATCCTTGACACACTCTGTCGGAAGTGGTATTATCTCTTACTAACATTCAGGCGAGGGGCCCGAATGAGAACGTACAGAAAAATAAACAGGGAGGAATAGTATGGCATATTTTTACGAGGAACCGTCCCGAACCTTCAGCGAGTATCTGCTTGTCCCGGGCTACTCGGGACCCGAGTGCATCCCTGGAAACGTGAGTCTGGCGACGCCCCTTGTGAAGTTCAGGCGGGGTGAGAAGTCCGCGATCACGATGAACATTCCGATGACCTCCGCAATCATGCAGTCCGTGTCGGATGACAACATGGCCGTGGCCCTTGCCCGGGAGGGCGGGGTGTCCTTCATTTACTGCTCCCAGTCCGTGGAGAGCGAGGCCGCCATGGTGGCCCGCGCCAAGGCGTACAAGGCCGGCTTTGTGGTGAGCGACTCAAACGTGAAGCCAACCGACACGCTGCGGGAGCTCATTGCGATGGTGGACCGCACCGGTCACTCCACCGTGGCGGTGACGGAGGACGGAACTCCCAATGGTCGTCTTCTGGGTGTTGTCACCCGCCGTGACTACAGACTCAGCCGCATGACCGGGGATGAGCCTGTCGGCACCTTCATGACTCCCCTTGACAAGCTCGTCACGGCTCCCTCGGAGACCACCCTCAGGGAGGCAAACGACATCATCTGGGAGAAGAAGGTAAACGCACTGCCTGTGGTGGACAAGGAGGGCAGACTTGTCTATTTTGTCTTCCGTAAGGACTACGACTCCCACAAGGAGAACCCCCTGGAGCTGCTCGATGAGCACAAGAAATACGTGGTGGGCGCCGGCGTCAACACCCGGGACTACGAGAGCCGTGTTCCCGCACTGGTGGATGCCGGCGCCGATGTTCTGTGCATAGACTCCTCGGAGGGCTTCTCAGAGTGGCAGCGGCTCACCCTCAAGTGGATACGTGATAGATATGGCGACAGCGTCAAGGTAGGCGCCGGCAACGTCGTGGACAGCGAGGGCTTCCGCTTCCTCGCCGAGTGCGGAGCCGACTTCGTCAAGGTGGGCATTGGCGGCGGCTCCATCTGCGTCACCCGTGAGCAGAAGGGCATAGGCAGGGGCCAGGCCACAGCCGTCATAGATGTGTGCCGTGAGCGGGACAGATACTTTGAGGAGACTGGCATATACATCCCGGTCTGTTCAGACGGCGGCATAGTCCACGACTACCACTTCACCCTTGCGCTGGCGATGGGCGCTGACTTCCTCATGCTCGGGCGGTATTTCGCCCGCTTTGACGAGAGCCCCTCACGCCGTGTGGCCATCGGAGGCAGCTACATGAAGGAGTACTGGGGCGAGGGCTCCTCCCGGGCACGCAACTGGCAGCGCTATGACCAGGGCGGCAGCGCAGAGCTCGCCTTTGAGGAGGGCGTCGACTCCTATGTCCCCTACGCTGGGTCGCTCCATGACAACGTGGCGCTCACCCTGAGCAAGGTGAAGCACACCATGTGCAACTGCGGAGCGACAACAATTCCTGAGCTTCAGAAGAAGGCGAAGCTGACGCTCGTCTCCGCCACCAGCATAGTGGAGGGCGGGGCGCACGATGTCATTTTAAAGGAGAACACATTGTCCCCGGCAAAGAAATAAAGTCCGCATTAAAGTGAAAAAGACGCGGAGGCCTCTTCCAAGGTCCCCGCGCCTTTATTTTACATCGAGGTTCGCTTAATCTATCCTCCCCTGCGCCAGTATATTCTCATAGTCCCGCAGGTTCTCCCGGAGGAGCTCCGGCGTGTCAAGGCCATATGGGCACTTCTGTGCGCACTGCCTGCAGTTAAGGCACGACTTTATCTTCATCATCTCCGCCTGCCACTCCTCTGAGAGCCAGGCCTTTGTCGGCGCTCTGCGGAGCATCAGCGATGTCCTGGCGCAGTTATTTATCTTGATGCCCACAGGGCAGGGCATGCAGTACCCGCACCCCCTGCAGAAGCTCCCCGAAAGCTCCCTTTTGTCCCGCTCGATTACGGCTCTTAGCTCAGGTGTCATCCTGGGCGGGTTCTCCTGGAAGCTCAAAAACTCCTTAAGCTCACTTTCCCGCTGTATTCCCCAGATGGGAAGGACGTTCTCAAATTGGGACATGAACGCGTAGGCGGCCTTTGAATCTTGTATGGTTCCCCCGGCAAGCCCCTTCATGGCGATAAAGCCGACGTTCCGCTTTCCGCACAGCCTTACAAGCTCATCCTCCTCAAGCGAGGCAAGATAGCTGAAGGGGAACTGCACCGTCTCGTAAAGGCCCGAGAGAGCCGCCTCCCGCGCGACACCCAGT
>CAYPMJ010000144.1:0-4021 GCA_964411785.1 uncultured Oscillospiraceae bacterium | reverse complement strand
TATGGCTCCAGACTTCAGAAACGGCTGTGAAGCATCCAGCAGCTCCTCCTGATAAGATGCCGGAATAGCTGTAAAGCTTCCGCCATAAAAGGCAAGCTCCGCGCCCTCCCCGGCTCTTTGAACCCCCTGTCGGACCGCCTCCGCAACTTCTCCTGGTGTCACTGGCCTTTCACTTCCGGTAACCCGCCTCTGACTGCAGAAAACACAGGTATGCGGGCATCCCAGGTGTGGTACAAAAACAGGAATCACTGAACGTCTCGCACTCATTGCAGCTTCTCCAGCGCCAGACGCGCCGCCTCCTGCTCGGCGTCTTTCTTGCTTCTGCCCTCGCCGACGGCGATACATCTCCCGTTCAGCACCACCTTGATTGTGAAGCGTTTGGCGTGGTCCGGACCGGATTCGGACACAAGGCAGTATTCCAACAGCTGGTCACTCTTTCTTTGGACCAGCTCCTGAAGCGCTGTCTTATAGTCCACGTCCCTCATTCCCTCTCCTGCCTCAAACGGCTCAAGTATGCTGCGATGTATGAACTGCGCTGCCGCCTCCACGCCACCATCAAGATAGAGCGCGGCAATCAATGCCTCCACGGCGTCAGCCAGTATTGACGGGCGCGTTCTGCCACCGCTCCGCTCCTCACCTCTGCCCAGAAGCAGTCTGCTCCCCAGCTCCAGAGACGATGCAACCAGATCCAGGCTTCCCTCACACACAAGTTCAGACCTCAGGCGCGTCATCCGCCCCTCCGGCATATCAGGGAACCGTCTGTATAAATAATCTGCCACCACCGCTCCCAGCACTGCGTCCCCCAAAAACTCCAGTCTCTCGTTGCAGACTGCACCTAGTCTCCGGTTCTCGTTGGCGTAGGAACTGTGAGTCAGTGCCGTAACCAGAAGCTCTCGGTTTTTAAATTCGTATCCGAGCTTGCTTTCCAGCTTCTCCATCCTGTCATGCCTCCGGTGCCTGAACCTTCATAAACTCCACATTTTCCTCTATGCTTCTGCAGACCTGGCACTCCACTGTGTTCATTGCCTGCCTTATGGCGCTGCGTATTGCATAAGCGTTCGATGAACCGTGCGCCTTGATCACGGGCTTTGATATCCCCAGAAGCGCTGTCCCACCGATTTCCGAGGAGTCCACTCGCCGTCTCAGTGCACCCAGATCCTCCTTCAGCACCGCCCCTGCCATCTTCGTCTTTGTATTTCTGGTCAGTATCTTCTTTATCTCCGACATAAGGAATAGTCCCATGCCTTCTATGCCTTTCAAGTATATGTTTCCCGCAAATCCATCACACACTATCACGTCACAGACACCATTCAGTATGTCTCTTGCTTCTACATTCCCAATAAAATTCAGCCGTCCCTCCTCATTAGACGCGCGCAGCAGGTGGTGAGCCTCCTTGTAGAGCGTACTTCCCTTTGTCTCCTCCGTCCCTATGTTGAGAAGACCAACCCTGGGACTGGCCTCCCCTGTAACGGTCCTGGCGAAGCACGAGCCCATATACGCAAATTGCAGCAGGTACTCGGGTGTGCACTCCGCATTTGCTCCCACATCCACCATCAGTGTGCCATTATTTCCATTTGATGGTATTACAGGAGCCAGCGCCGCCCTCCGTATTCCCCGGATGCGCTTCACAATGAGTGTTGCCCCTGACAGAAGCGCCCCCGTTGAGCCTGCGGATACCATTGCGTCCGCGCCGCCCTCGTGAAGGAGCCTCAACCCTACCGTCATTGATGAGTCAGACTTGATTTTAGTAACAGTGGCCGGATCGTCCTCCATCTCCACAACCTGTGTGGCATTCGCTATCTCAATGCCATTGGGCAGTTCTCTGTATCCCAACTCGTCAAAGGCGCGGAGTATATCCTCTCCTCTCCCCACAAGCACTATACCAGTCCCAAACTCTCTGGCAGCCATTTCGGCCCCACGGACTATCTCCAGTGGCGCGTTATCACCGCCCATGGCGTCCACAATTATCTTCATTCCGGACTCCCTCCCTCTATCTAAAAAAAATATCTTCATAAAAGGTGCTGCGGAACTCTCAGAGGTATTCGCCCACTCTTTGAGAATCCATAACCCGGCTTTGAAAACAGATCATAAAATCCCGCTGCTTTTAAGGTGATCCACCAGATCCAGCGACCGCTGGGAGATAGCCGCATTTTTATTTCTCTTTCCCTTGACATGGACTGTCAGCGGACTGATGATACCATAGTTTATATTCATCGGTTGGAAATCCCCGACACTCCCGCCGCTGACATAGAGAGCAAGAGCGCCGATGGCCGTCTCCCTGGGAAAATTCACCGCCGGCAAGCCCAGAATCTCATGTGCTGTCTCAACGCCCGCCAGCAGTCCGGAGGCTGCCGACTCCACATAGCCCTCTACTCCCGTCATCTGTCCGGCGAAGCCAATTCTGCTGTCACTTCTGAGGCGATAATAGCGGTCCAGCAGCATGGGGGAGTTTAAGTAAGTATTCCTGTGCATGACACCATAGCGAACAAAATCCGCATCTCTCAGTGCCGGGATCATGCCAAATACGCGCCGTTGCTCCGGATATTTGAGGTGTGTCTGAAAACCCACCAGATTATACAGCGTCCCTTCCGCATTATCGCGTCGGAGCTGGACCACTGCCCACGGCTCCCGCCCCGTTCGCGGGTCACGCAGTCCCACAGGTTTTAATGGTCCATAGCGGAGTGTATCAGGGCCCCTGCGGGCCATGACCTCCACCGGCATACATCCCTCAAAAACTGCCCTGTCATCAAAGCCATGGAGCTGGGCTTCTTCGGCGCTGCACAGCTCCTGTACAAAAGCGCTGTACTCATCATGGGCCATCGGGCAATTCAAATAATCAGCATCACCTTTTCCGTATCGGGAAGCCTCAAATGCGCTGCCCATATCCACGCTCTCTTTTGTGACAACAGGTGCTACCGCGTCAAAGAAATGCAGCTCCTCCCCCTGACAGAGGCGCTGGATGGCCTCCGCCATCGCGCCCTCTGTAAGGGGACCTGTAGCGATTATAACCCGCCCATCCGGGATTTCTCTGACCTCCTCATGTACCACTGTCACACCCGGCGTCCCCGTCAGGCGCTCCGTCACAGCCCTGGCAAAACCTTCACGGTCAACTGCCAGCGCCCCTCCTGCCGGAATCCTGTGCTCATCCGCGCAGGCCATAACCAGGCTGTCCATACGGCGGAGCTCCTCCTTCAACAGGCCAACCGCATTTGTCAGTTCGTCACTTCTAAGGGAATTTGAGCAGCACAGCTCCGCAAAATAGTCTGATACATGGGCAGGTGTGCGCTTCACCGGCTTCTGCTCATAAAGCGTCACCTCAATCCCCCGTCGGGCGAGCTGCCAGGCCGCCTCGCTTCCGGCAAGTCCCGCGCCGACAACCGTACATCTCATTGCAAATCCCCCTCGGGCGTCAGTTTCACCTCTGCGGCTGGCGCACGGGATTTGGACTTCCCGAAGGACTTTGCCGTATCCGATGTTCTCCCCACTTTAGATGGTCTGTCGGTTTTCGCGGCGCTTGCGGGCTTATCAGTTTTCGCCGACCTTCCAGCCCTGGATGGCTTTTCAGGTTTCACGGCATCTTCACTTACTGTTTGCTTCTCTGCTGCGTTATCCGTCGGCTGAGCCGAAATCTCCGTCTTCGCGTCCTTCTTCTCTGCCGGCGTTTTTCTCCGATACCCCCTTTTTTCCTCCGGCAGGAAGGCTGGGCAGCTCTCATTTATACAGAACGGCTTCTTGAACCCTCTGCCGGATTTTTTGAACATAGTATGGCCGCATTCCGGGCACACGTCCTTCACTGGTATATCCCAGGTCATAAATCCACACTCGCGCCGCTCGCACGCATAATAGACGTATCCTTTTTTGGATGTTCTCTTTAGCATACGGGAGCCGCACTTGGGACATTTGCCCGGCATCTCTATGACAAGCGGCTTTGTAAAGGTACACTCCGGATACCCTGGACACGCCAGGAACCTGCCAAACCGCCCGGATTTTATGACCATCTTCCGACCGCACACCTCGCAGA
>CAYPMJ010000143.1:0-4021 GCA_964411785.1 uncultured Oscillospiraceae bacterium | reverse complement strand
AACCTGCCAAACCGCCCGGATTTTATGACCATCTTCCGACCGCACACCTCGCAGATCTCATCAGTCTCTTCAACGGGTATGTGAATCCGCTCCCCCTCCAGCGCCTTCTCGGCATTCTCAAGCGACGCACTGAATGGACCATAGAACTCCCCGAGAACCTGCTTCCAGGGTTTTTCACCCTTCTCAACCAGATCCAGCATCTCCTCCATTCTGGCTGTGAATCCCGGATCAACTATATCTGTAAAGCGCTCCTTCATGAGCTGCGTCACCACTTCTCCCAGTGGCGTCGGGCGGAGATTTTTTCCCTCCTTCACCACATACTCGCGGTCCAGAATAGTTGAAATGGTAGGCGCGTAAGTGGATGGGCGGCCAATTCCGGAATCCTCCAGTTCCTTGATAAGTGATGCCTCTGTATAACGGGGTGGCGGCTGCGTAAACTTCTGCTCCTTTACGAGATTCAGAAGCTTCAGCGTCTCACCCTCATCCATCAACGGCAGATGCAATTCCTGTTCCTTTGTCTCCTCATCGGTACTTTCCTCGTATACCGCTGTAAAACCCGCGAATTTCAGGGTACTGTAGCTGACTCGGAAAATGTGATCCGCCGCTTCAATATCTGTGGTCACACTGTCATAGACAGCATTCGCCATCTGGCTTGCAATGAATCTGTTCCAGATCATCCTGTATAACCGATACTGGTCAGGGGTAAGGCTCCCCCGCACAGATTCCGGCGCCAGATCCGGGTTAGCGGGACGGATCGCCTCGTGGGCGTCCTGTGCTCCAGCCTTTGTCTTATACGTTCTGGGCCCGCTGTAGTAGCTCCCCCCATATCTGGATTGTATGATAGTCCCCGCGGAAGCAAGCGCTTCATTCGACAAGCGAAGCGAGTCTGTCCTCATATACGTTATAAGGCCCACAGTGCCCTCGCCCTCGATGTCAACACCCTCATACAGCTGCTGTGCAACCGACATGGTACGCTTAGGTGTCATACCGAGCTTTCTGGATGCCTCCTGCTGCAACGACGAGGTTATAAATGGCGGTGCCGGCGAACGTGTCCGATCCTTTCTCCTGACGGAACGAACAGTAAACAGCGCATCTTTGACTGCGCTCTCTACCTCCTCCACCTCCTCCTGGGTCTTCAGCTCCCGTTTCTTTCCCTGAAAGCCATAATACCGGGCTAAAAAATCCACGCTTGACTTGTACTGGAGCTTGGCATCAAGCAGCCAGTATTCCTCCGGCACAAAGGCACGAATGCTGTCCTCCCTGTCGACAACAAGCCTTGTGGCAACAGACTGCACGCGCCCTGCCGAAAGGCCGCGCCGCACCTTTTTCCACAGGAGCGGCGAGAGCTTATACCCCACTATCCTGTCCAGAATACGACGTGCCTGCTGGGCATCAACCAGATTCTGGTCAATCTTACGAGGATGCTTTATGTTCTCCGTCACAACCTTCCTCGTAATCTCATTAAACGTTACCCTGTAAACCTCGTCATCCGGGATATTCAGAAGCTCCTTAAGATGCCAGGATATTGCCTCACCCTCGCGGTCCGGGTCGGTGGCCAGATAGATCCTCCCACTGGCCTTGGCGGCCTTTGTCAGCTCGGCAATAGTATCCTCCCGCCCCTTCACCGGTCCATACTCCGGAATGAATCCACCCTCGATATCCACGCCCAGGGTACTCTTCGGCAAATCCCGCAGATGTCCCATGGAAGCCGTCACCTTATAGTCAGGCCCCAGATATTTTCCAATCGTCTTCGCCTTGGCCGGCGACTCGACGATAACCAGATTTTTTCCCTTTGCCATTATTAGTGACCATTCCTCTTATTCATTTCAGTTATTCAGCCTGATTTCCCTCAGTCAACCATTTTAAAGTGCGGAACAAAGTATTTCCCGGCCTCCTGCGTAACAGCCCCTTCTATCTCCAGCAGCGTCAGCTCAGAAAGAACCTTGGCGGCTGCAAGACCCGTCTTCTCAATGATCTCATCAATATGCATTCGCTGATCAATCACAGAAAGCACTTTCTTCCGCTCCTCGGACTGCTCCGCACGGCTTACCAAAATATAATCCTCATCAACCTTGTTGTCAATCGGTTTTTTTGTTGTTTTCGGGCGGCCACCATCTCCGGTCGCAGCCGATCTCCTTACCTGCTGACCTGGCCTTGCCTCAGGTTCCTGAACTGCTCTGACGGCAAAAAGGCCGAGATACGGCTCTATAATGTCCCGTCCGGAAAGGGCGACCTGCGCACCCTCCTGAAGCAGCTTGTTAGCGCCGGCGGAGAGTACCGAATCAATATTACCCGGCACCGCAAACACGTCCCGCCCCTGTTCCAACGCATGTCCCGCGGTTATCATAGCGCCCGACTTTCTCGACGCCTCAACCACGGTCACTGCCAGGGAAAGTCCGCTGATGATCCGGTTCCGGGCAGGAAAATAGCTCCGATTTGGCCGCGCATGCGGAGGGTATTCGCTGACAAGTGCGCCCGTCGCCTCCACATCCTCATAGAGGTCCCGGTTCCATGCCGGGTAAACCACGTCGATACCGCATCCCAGAACACCCACTACACGTCCCCCGGCGAGCAGCGCCCCCAATGCAGCCATGGAGTCAATTCCCTCCGCGAGCCCGGACACCACAAGACCTCCATCTCTTGCAATATCATGCCCTATCCGCCAGGCGACAGTGTCCCCATAGGCTGAACACTTCCTTGCTCCCACTACGCCAATCGTTATCTCCTCATCCACAACCGGGAGGTTTCCCTTCACATAGAGAACCATTGGCGGGTCTTCTATATTTTTCAGCCGCGTCGGATAGCCCGTGTCGTTCACTGTAAGAATGGTTACACTCTCGTCCTGACAGTCCTCCAGAATATTCTGTGTCTCTGACAGGCTTTTATCCAGCAGTGACCCAGCATTGCCGCCTATCACATGGGTGTAATCTTTTTCGCTGGCAAAATATACCGCCTCAGGAGTTCCGAAATACTTCAGTACCTCAAGGCGATCCCTCGCGCTATAACCATACCGTCTGGAAAGCCAGATCCAATACTTCAGCTCCGACATTGCCGCATCCTCTTTTCCGTACATCTAAGTGTCGCTCATACTCAAAGCTCAACGCTGCGCAGTCAGACCTTCGCCAGCGTTCCCTTACTCATTTCCCATGCCAGCACGGCGGCTGCTGCGGCCGCGTTAAGCGACTCGCAGGCAGGATTCATCGGAATTACAACGGTTCCATCGCAAAACTGAAGAAGCTCTTCTGAGAGGCCGGCGCTCTCGTTTCCTATGGCAACAGCGGAACCTGAGAGGTCAAGCTCCCTCACATCCCTTGCATCCCTTCGCAGCACAGCACCATAAAGTGGAACATTCTTCAATGCAGCAAGCTCAGCAAGCGAAAGCTCCCAGACAGATGTGCGAAACACAGCGCCCATTGAAGCTCGCACAGCCCTGACATTCCAGGGATCCGCTGAGTCACCTGCCAGGATCACCCCCGTCAGAGAGAAGGCATTCGCTGTACGCAAAATTGTACCAACATTGCCAGGGTCCTGCATATTCTCTAAAATCAGCGTATTCGCCAACCCACAAGGTCCGGCAGTCCGCGGCAGTGCAGCGGAGAAAACCAGAGGCTGCGGAGACTTCATCGGTGAAGCAGCCTCCAGCACCTCCCTTGTGACAGAGTAGACTCTCGCACATGGCGGAAGCTCCAGATCCACTGGCAAGTCCCCACAGACTAAGACGTCGTGAATCTCACTTCCCCATCGCACTGCCTCACGCAGCAGCTTCTCGCCATCGCACAGAAACTCCCCAGCCACGCGCCTGTACGCCCTTGACGCAACCAGTTTCCTGAAATGCAATACCTTCTCGTTTTTACGGCTGGTTATGTCCACTGTACGTCTTCCCATCTGATCATATTTATGCTATAAACTTCTCAAAACGTCTGCAGTTTTATAATATGGCCATGCGCTTTAAGCGCGGCCTTAAATTATGTATAATAGCCGCTCTGCGGCTATTATACCATGGAGCGAAGCGAAATGGTAT
>CAYPMJ010000142.1:0-4050 GCA_964411785.1 uncultured Oscillospiraceae bacterium | reverse complement strand
TTCTTGATGGTTTACTGTCTTACGAGCACTCCGCGAACGCTCTGCCTTTTATTAGAAGCTTCTAGATAAGCATCGCCGACAGAAGGTCCGCTCCGCTGTTCTTCATCGGTATAATCGGCGTTCCTATAAGGCTCGAGGCCTGTGAGAGGGACATGTCGTCTAAGAAGATATCCTCGTCCTCCTTGAGCATGCGGTTTGTTATATAGACTCTCTCCCCCAGCTCCCGGCCGGCAAGCTGCGCTGTCAGGTCCTGACCTGTTATGAGGCCCGCCACATCCACCGAGTGTCCGAAAAAGTCGTTCTCTATGGCGTACACTCTGCCGTTAATGCCCGGAAAGTTCTCCGACGCCTCCCGGAGAAGGTCGCTCATTGTCCCGGAGGCGGCAACGCCCGTGGCGATGGAGAAGGGGGTTCCGCCCGCCCTTCTGCCCTCCATCCTGGCGTCCCGCACGGCCTCGGAAAACTCGCTTCTCAGAAGTCTCAGCAGACCCACTCCGTTTTCAAGCTGCGGGTAGCCCTCATAGAAGTCCTCCCCGGGGATCTCAAGTCCTGCCTTCAGGTAAAGCTCGTCGGAGCAGAAGAATATCCTGCTCCCCGTCCTTTTAAGGCATCTCTCCGCGAATCTCTCCACCGACCTCACCGTCTCCCCGGCCGTCTCACGGGTAAACGGCGTAAGCTGCGCAAGGCCCTCCCTGTGCCTTGTGAGGCCCACAGGGATGACCGAGACGCTGTTCACCGACGGGTGCATGTGCGCAAGGTCGCGCATGGTCCGCTCAAGCTCCCTCCCGTCATTGACGCCCGGACAGCAGACGATCTGACAGTTCATCTCTATTCCGGCCTTTGCGAAACGGCGTATGGCCTCAAGGCCCTTTCCGGCGTTTCTGTTTCCAAGCATCCTGCACCGCAGCGCGGGGTTTGTCGTGTGGACCGATACGTTTATGGGACTTATTTTCAGGTCTATGACCCGCTGTATCTCCCGCTCCGACATGTTGGTGAGGGTGATGTAGCTGCCTGTGAGGAAGGAGAGCCTCACATCGTCGTCCTTGAAATACAGCGTCTCCCTCAGTCCCCTGGGGAGCTGGTCAACAAAGCAGAAGATACAGTGGTTGGCACATGATCGCGGCCTGTCCATGAGGTACGTCTCAAACTCCAGTCCCGCGTCCTCCCC
The DNA here is from genome assembly GCA_964411785.1 of uncultured Oscillospiraceae bacterium. GTDB lineage: Bacteria > Bacillota > Clostridia > Oscillospirales > Oscillospiraceae > RUG626. The sequence continues at coordinate 2,882 of CAYPMJ010000142.1, read as the reverse complement.
GGGCTCCTTCTCCACCGTCACCGTGAGCGTCTCCCCGTCCCTTTGCACCTCATACTCAGAGCGCTCCTCATAGCCGTAATACATGTAGTCAAGCACATCGGTGACCCGGTTCCCGTCAATTGAGACAAGCTCGTCCCCCACCCGCAGTCCCGCTCTCTCCCCGGGGCTCCCCTCCCCTATGGAGCTTATTCTATTCCACACAGCGCTCCCCCGTTCCGGCGCCCAGGCAGCGCTTCACATCCTCAAACACCTCAAGGGCGTGCTCTATGCATGTGTGCATATCTATATACCTGAACTCCGCCAGTCGGCCGCAGAGGAAGAGCCTGTCATACTGCGAGGCCAGCTTGCGGTATTCGCCGTATATCCTCTGACTCTCCCGGGTGAGCACCGGGTAATATGGCTCTCCCCCCGGCGTGCTCCCGCGCTTATAGGCAACGGGATACTCCGTCGAGACCACCGAGCCCTTAAGCCCGGACGTGTCCCACATCATCTTCCTGTACTCGGTCTTCCGCACATACCCCTCAGCCTGGGGATAGGCGGCCCCTTCGGTCGGCAGGACGCTGTCCTCATCGTAGTAGTCCCAGCGTATGTCGAGGCTCCGGTACGGCAGAGGCCCATAGCAGAAGCCGAAGAGCTCATCTATGGGCCCTGTGAACACAAGGCAGTCGGCCCTTCGCCCGTCATACAAAATTTCAGAGTCTCTCATCGTTATGTGTTCCAGCGCGTCGGTATTCAGCTCCACCTCAATGTTGGGGTGATCCAGCATGCGCCCTATCATCTTTGTAAACCCGTCCTTCGGGAGCGCCTGGAAGTCGTAGTCCGCCATCCGCTCGTCGTAGCTCATCGCCATTGCGCGTCTGCCCAGCACGCTTCGATCTATCCTGTCAAACGGGATGTCCCACATCTTTGCTATATACGGGCGGAAGGACTTGTCTATGAGCAGTCTCCCGTATTCCGCTATATCCGGGTCCGGGTTCTCCGTGAGGTCTATGACCGGCACCCGCGACGACCCATAGGCGCTTCGCAGCTTCGGTATGAGCACGGCCGCCCGCTCCCTCCCCACCAGCGCCTGGAGCGTGTGAAAATTAAACGGCATCGGCACATACCTGCCGTCTATGAAATTGCTGCTCTTGCAGTAGTGGGGGAAAAAGTCGCCGAACCGCTCAAATACGCGGAAAATACGGTAATCGCTTGTGTAAAAATGGTGCGGCCCGTATTTCTGTATAAGAAAGCCGTGAGAGTCCGTCTCATCGTACATATTGCCCGCTATGTGGGGTCTGCGCTCCACAAGCTTCACCTTCATGTCAAGCTCCTCAGCTATGCTCCTTGCCAGAATGGAGCCGGAGGGGCCGCAGCCGACAATTATAATCTCTTCCGCCATATTTCTCCCCCCATCACCTTATGACCTTGTGGTCACGCACTGCCGCCGCCACGGACGGCCCGTCCAGCCCGTAAAATCTCCTGAGATAGCCTGGTGAGCCGACGACCCCGGCAAACGCGTCCGGAACGCCAAGTCTCATCAATGCGGCCCCCTCCGGCCTCTCCGACATGACCTCCGCGACAGCTCCTCCAAGCCCGCCAATGACGCTGTGCTCCTCTAAGGTGACGACGAGCCGCGCCGTCCCGGCCTTTTCCAGGATGAGCTCCCTGTCAATCGGCTTTACAGTGGGGAAGCTCCATACGCCGGCGTCGATGCCGTCGCGCTCAAGCTCATCCGCTGCCAGAAGCGCCTGGTACGCTATGGAGCCTGTTGTAAAGAAGACAACGTCGCCGCCTCCTTCGCGGAGGGCGTACGCCTTTCCCACCTTGAAGTTATCAAGCGGGCCTGTGTGAAGGCGCGGCTCTCCCCCGTGCCCGTTGCGTATGAAGGACGGCCCGTCCATGGAGAACGCGGCCAGAGTCACGGCCTGTGTCTCCCATGGGTCACACGGAGAGAAGACCGTCATCTCAGGCATCGACCGCATGAGCGCCAGATCCTCAGTGGCGTGGTGGGTGTGGCCGAGCGCCCCGTAGTCGAAGCCGGCGCCGCAGGACACCACTGTTACGGGGAGCCTGTGGTACGCTATGTCGTTTCGTATCTGCTCAAGGCACCGCATCACGGCGAAGTTTACAATCGAGTAGGTGAACGGGTGCAGCCCCTCCAGCGCCATGCCGGCGGCGATGCCTATCATGTTCTGCTCCGCTATGCCCACGTCGAGATACTGGTTCGGAAATTCCCTCTGAAAGTCCGGCACATAGGCCGTGTCGCTCTTTATGAACTGAACCCGGCTGTCGGAGCGGGCGAGGTCTGTGAGGGTGCTGAAGAACATCTTCTTCATGGGCGTCCCGCCTCCAGCTCCGATACGGCCTTGACATAGTCCTCGCCCTGCGGGGACAGATGGTGCCATATCTTTTCATTCTCCATGAACGAGACACCCTTTCCCTTTACAGTTCTCGCCACGACGCACAGCGGTCTGCCGTCCCCCTGTGACTCAAGGGCCCGGCGTATCTCGCCGTGGTCATGGCCGTCAATCTCCAGCACCCGCCAGCCGAAGCTTGTCCACATGGCGCCCATATTCCGCCATGACAGGACGTTTTCGCAGCTGTCGTTGGCCTGGAGATTGTTGTTGTCTATTATCGCCGTGAGCCTCTCAAGCCTGTTCTGGCCGGAAAACATCGCCGCCTCCCAGACGGATCCCTCGCCGCACTCACCGTCCCCAAGCAGGACGAACACCCTGTACTCCTGTCCGCTCCGCCTTGCCGCCATGGCCATCCCTGCCCCCACGGAAAGTCCCATTCCCAGCGACCCTGTGGAGAGCTCAACCCCGGGCACACCTTTTGAGACGTGGCCTGACAGCGCTCCGCCGTCTGCGCACTGTGTTGACAGCAGCGACACCGAGAAA
>CAYPMJ010000141.1:1664-4067 GCA_964411785.1 uncultured Oscillospiraceae bacterium | reverse complement strand
CTTATGGAGGCCGGGGCGCTGGTGCCGGATGACGTGATACTGGGCATAGTAGATGAGCGCGTGGCAAGAGAGGACTGCAGAAAAGGGTACATCCTTGACGGCGTCCCCAGAACCGTTGCACAGGCCGAGGCGCTGCCGCGAAACGGCATCGAGATTGACGCTGTGGTCTGCCTTGCGGTGGACGATGAGGTGATCGAGAGGCGCATGTCGGGCCGGCGCACGTGCTCAAAGTGCTCCGCCACGTACCACGTGGAGAACAACCCGCCTAAGAGGCATGGAATATGCGACCTGTGCGGGGGTGAGCTCACAATAAGAAAGGACGATCTCCCGGAGACTGTGAGACACAGAATTGAGGTGTATCACGCGGAGACTGAGCCGCTTCTTAGGTACTATGGGGATCTGGGGAAGCTCGTGACGGTGAGCGGCACCGGCGGACTTGAGGAGATATCAGCTCGCATAATGAAGGCACTGGAGCGCTTTGGAGTATGATACGGATCAAATCTGAGAGAGAGATAGCGCTAATGCGGCGCGCCGGGAATATAACGGCGATGGCGCGGGCCCTTGCAGGGAGCATGGTGGAGCCTGGGATCACGACCTCCGAAATTGACAGAGCAGTCCACAGCTTCATAGTGTCCAAGGGCGCTGTTCCCACCTTTTTAGGGTACGGTGGATTTCCGGCGAGCGTCTGTGTCTCGATTAATGAGGAGGTAATACACGGGATTCCCGGAAAAAGAAAGCTGCGTGAGGGGGATCTCGTGAGCATCGACGTTGGGGCGACGAAGGACGGCTATGTGGGTGACTGCGCGGCCACGTTCATCGTCGGCAAGGCCCCAAATGCGAAGGCTGAGGAGCTTGTGAAGGTCACCCGGCAGAGCTTCTTTGAGGGCATAAGGTTTGCAAGGCCCGGCTATAGGATATCGGATATCGGGAACGCGGTGCAGAAGTACGTGGAGAAGCACGGGTTTTCGGTGATACGTGATTTTGTAGGTCACGGAGTTGGCGCTGAGATGCATGAGGAGCCTGAGGTTCCGAATTTCGGACGCCCGGGACACGGGCCGAGGATTGTGCGTGGGATGACGATAGCCGTGGAGCCGATGGTGGCCGCTGGGGACTACCCCATAAGGGTTCTCAGGAACAACTGGACCGTGGTCACCGACGACGGCTCCCTTGCTTCCCACTATGAGAACACGATACTGGTGACCGACGGTGAGCCGGAGATACTGACCGTCTGTGAGGAACAGAACCCATGGATATAGCCAGTGCCGACGTGGTGCGGTCGACCCAGGGCCGGGACAGCGGAGAGCTGTTTTACGTGCTGACGGTGGAGGACGGATACGCCTACATCGTCAATGGACGGGAACGGCGCGTGGAGAAGGCAAAGAAGAAGAAGCTGAAGCACCTGGAGCTCGTGGGAGCGGGGGAGGGGCGTGTGGCCCAGAAGCTCCGCGGGCGGGAGCGGGTGACGAACAGTGAAATCAGACGGGCGCTTGCGCAGTGGCCCGGCGCATCAGAAGGATAAGGAGGTATGCGCGCTTGGCGAAGGACGACGTTATTGAACTGGAGGGAACGGTGGTGGAGTCGCTGCCGAATACAATGTTCAACGTAGATATCGGAAACGGCCATATAATATTGGCGCATATTTCCGGGAAGCTTCGTATGAATTTTATCAGAATACTGCCGGGGGACAAGGTCACGGTGCAGATGTCGCCGTACGACCTGACGCGGGGCCGCATAACCTGGCGGAGCAAGTAGAGCGCCGGAAGCGGCGGGCAAACAGGAATAAGGCGGAGTAAGGAGAGGAAGACGAATATGAAAGTCAGACCTTCTGTAAAGCCCATGTGCGAGAAGTGCAAGGTCATCAAGCGCAAGGGAAAGGTAATGGTCATCTGCGAGAACCCGAAGCACAAGCAGAGACAGGGCTAAGTTTGGAGGAAAGGATTAAAGAATATGGCAAGGATATCCGGCGTTGACCTGCCCAGAGAGAAGCGCGTGGAGATAGGACTTACCTATGTGTACGGTATAGGGAGGACCAGCGCGAAGAAGATCCTGGAGCAGACAGGTATAGATCCCGATACGAGAGTGAAAGATCTGACGGAGCAGCAGGAGTCGGCACTGAGAGAGTGCATAGACAAGCACTACACGGTGGAAGGGGACTTGCGGCGCAGCGTAGCGCTGGACATAAAGCGCCTGACAGAGATCGGCTGCTATCGCGGGACGAGGCACAGAAGGGGACTGCCTGTACGCGGTCAGCGAAGCAAGACAAACGCCAGGACCAGAAAAGGCCCGAAGCGCGCTGTAGCAAATAAGAAGAAGTAAGGGAGGGATATGTAATGGCAGCGAATACAAAGGGGAAGGTCGTAAGGACCCGGCGTCGCGAGCGGAAGAACATCGAGAAGGGCCAGG
>CAYPMJ010000141.1:0-1654 GCA_964411785.1 uncultured Oscillospiraceae bacterium | reverse complement strand
TATCAGCTCCAGCTTCAACAACACGATGGTGACGATAACCGATATGAGCGGAAACGCCATATCATGGGCGTCGGCAGGCGGGCTTGGCTTCCGCGGGAGCAAGAAGAGCACGCCCTTTGCCGCGCAGACTGCTGCGGAGACGGCGTCCCGGGCGGCTATGGAGCACGGCCTGAAGACCGTTGAGGTGTATGTGAAGGGCCCGGGCTCGGGACGTGAGGCGGCCATCAGGGCGCTGCAGACGGCGGGACTTGATGTCACGATGATCAAGGACGTGACGCCTATCGCGCATAACGGGTGCCGCCCGCCAAAGCGCCGCAGAGTCTGACGTGGAGAGGAGGAGAACGATATGGCAAAGAATATGCAGCCTGTGGTGAAGCGCTGCAGGGCGCTGGGCATATCGCCCGCTGTGATGGGCTACACCGGAAAGAGCAAGGCCGGTTCCACAAAGCGCAATCCGGGAGGACAGCGCAGAACCAAGAAGAGCGAGTATGCCACACAGCTCAATGAGAAGCAGAAGGTGAAGTTCATCTACGGCATACTGGAGAAGCAGTTCCGCGGATATTACGAGATAGCCGAGAAGTCCCAGGGTATAACGGGTGAGGTGCTGCTGAGCACCATAGAGCGCAGACTTGACAACGTGGTGTACAGGCTCGGCCTTGCAAACACCCGCAAGGAGGCGCGGCAGCTTGTCAACCACGGGCACTTTACAGTTGACGGCAGGAAGGTGAACATACCGTCGTTTCTTGTGAAGCCCGGAATGGTTGTGGGAATTAAGGAGTCCAGCAGGAGTCTCCCGAGGTTCAAGGCGATGCTTGAGGAGGACGCGTTCCGCAGCGTACCTAAGTGGCTGAGCTATGACGCGGGCAAGGGAGAGGGCAAGGTGTTGGCCATGCCGCAGAGAGACGATATAGACTTTGATGTGGAGGAACATCTGATAGTCGAGTTGTATTCCAAGTAATAGAGCACCCTCATAATCGGAAAGCTGAAAAAATGGCGCCCCCCGCGCCTGACTTAGAAGGAGGGTAAATTATCAGTGATTGAGATTGAGAAGCCGCGTATAGAGTGTATCGAGACCCCAGGTGATGACTCCTATGGCAAGTATGTCGTGGAGCCGCTGGAGCGCGGCTACGGTATAACCTTGGGAAACTCTCTTCGAAGGATACTGCTGTCGTCACTGCCGGGGACTGCCGTGACGTCAATAAAGATAAACGGTGTGCAGCACGAGTTCACCACGATCCCTGGCGTGAAGGAGGACGTGACGGAAATAGTCCTCAATGTAAAAAGTATAATTGCAAAGCTCCACTGTGACGGAGAGAAGACGGTGTATATAGAGGCCGTGGGCGAGGGGGAGGTCACAGCCGGCGACATAGAAGCTGACGGCGAGGTGGAGATACTGAATCCTGAGCAGCACATAGCAACGCTCGGCCCCAACGGTCAGCTGCACATGGAGCTCGTGATAGATCATGGCCGCGGATACGTATCTGCTGAGCGGAACAAGCTGCAGCAGCCGGTGATCGGCGTCATACCGGTGGACTCCATATACACGCCCGTGCTGAAGGTGAACTATGCGGTGGAGAACACCCGTGTGGGGAACATGACGGACTTCGACAAGCTGACGCTGGAGGTCTGGACCGACAAGACGATAACGGCGCGT
>CAYPMJ010000140.1:0-4234 GCA_964411785.1 uncultured Oscillospiraceae bacterium | reverse complement strand
CGTGAGAGGGGGCCAGAGAGCCCCGACCGAATTTCCCGGCGGGGATCCGCCGTAAGGGGGAGGCGCTGCTTTTTATGACGTTTTCTCCCACAGTTTTTCAAAAGGAGCGGATTTTTATGAAGACGAATGTGAAAAAGCTCACCCTGGCAGCGGTTCTCAGCGCTGTCGCCGTGGTGGGAAGTCTGCTGTCCTTCCCTGTGCTGGGCAGCAAGTGTGCGCCGGTGCAGCATATGGTGAACATTCTCTGCGCCGTGCTTCTGGGCCCCTGGTACGGCGTCGCCGTGGCGTTTATCGCCAGTCTGCTGAGGAACCTCTTTCAGATGGGGACGCTCATGGCATTCCCGGGCAGCATGTGCGGTGCGCTGCTGTGCGGGATTGTGTATTGGAGGACGAAGAATGTGCTTGCCACGCTTCTTGCGGAGGTCTTTGGCACTGCGGTGATTGGGGGGCTTGCCGCGTATCCTGTGGCAAAGCTCCTGATGAACCTGAATCCGGCGACATACACAGTGTATATTATTCCATTTCTCATCTCCACAGTCGTTGGCTCCGCGCTGGCCGGTGTGCTTGTGGCAACGCTGAAGAGGACGGGGACGCTTGGAAATATGACTCAGGCTCTGGGACGATAGGATAGACGCGGGGAGGAACGCCATGCTTGATTACACAAGGCTCGATGCCATAGGCCGTGAGAGGCCGCTGCTCCACTGTATAGCCAACCTTGTTACGGCCCATGACTGCGCGGCCGTCGCACTGGCCGTGGGCGCAAGTCCCATCATGGCGTACTCCCCGCAGGAGATGGAGGAGATAGCGGGCCGCGCCTCGGCTGTGGTGCTCAACACCGGCACGCCTGACGAGGAGCGCCTGCGCGCATGCCGCATATCCGCCGGGGCCGCGTCGAAGCTTGAAAAGCCGCTTATTCTGGATCCCGTCGGAGTCGGGGCCAGTACCTGGCGGCTTCGGAACGTTCTGCGTATATTTGACTTAGCGTCCCCGGCTATTCTCAGGCTCAACCCCGGAGAGGCCCGCGCCCTTCTGGGGGATACCGGGGGGCAGAGCGGAGTTGACGACCTCGCTGAGGAGACATCCGATGAGCGTCTGCGGCTTGCGTCAAAGCTCTCTCAGAAATATACTGTCACCGTCCTCCTCTCCGGGCCCACCGACGTGGTCACGGACGGCCGCAGGAGCTTTCTTATCCCAGGCGGGAGCAGCCGCATGACCAGGATAACGGGCGCCGGGTGTATGCTCTCCGTCCTCTGCGGCGCGTTTGCCGCTGTGACGGCGGACCCGGTCGAAGCCGCGGTTCTCGCCTCGCTCTTCTGGAAGCTGTGCGCACAGTGCGCTGACCGTGAAGCCGGCGGGAGAGGTACAGGTAGCTTCCACACGGCTCTCTTTGACGCCGCATCTACGATGACCTCAAAGGTCATGAGCGACGCCTCTGTAAGGATGCTTAAGGAGCCGGATCTTAAACAGGATCAGACTTGAAAGCTCCCGCGGATCGCCATCACTTACTTATCCTGAAGCTTCCTTAAGTTTCTTAAGATGACCTTGTTTTATCCTGCCGAATATGTTAGAATAAACTCGAGCATTTTACAAGTCAGAGGTGAGGCGCGATGACGCAGGAGACCGGAAATTTCCGGAGCCGCCTTTTTGGGGGGTTTGATAAGCAGAACGTGATGGACTATATAGAGTCACTGTCCAGGGAGCGAAACGATCTGCAAAAGGAGAATGAGGCTCTCCGGGAGAAGCTCATGGAGGCTAAGGCGCAGATAGATGAGCTTAAGTCCGCTGCCGCGGCGGAGAGATGCGAGGAGCCGGAGCAGCCGACCGTTCCCGAGCCCGAGCCGCCGAAGGCCGTGGAGGAGACGGTTAAGGAGGCGCTGGAGATAGTGGAGTGGCTCCGGAGCCGTTATGAGGAAATATGCGCGGACGTGCGCATAGACATCTCACAGACGGAGGCGGACGTCACGCGGCTCACCGGGAAAACCGCGGGTCTTATGGAGACGCTTAAATCCGCGGGAGGCAGGCTGGAGCACCTTGCCCGGGAGCTTGAGGAGAGAGGGGATTTAGAGCATGAGGGAGCTTCGAACTGAGGAGATCCGTGAGGCCGCCCCGGAGCTCAGGGCAGGTGACAGAGTACTGCTGACGGGCGTCATATACACAGCAAGGGACCAGGCGCATGTCGCTCTGCTGCGGCTGCTGGACCTGGGGGATGAGCTGCCCTTTGACATTAAGAGCGCCATCATATATTACGCCGGGCCCACACCCGGCCGGGACGGCATGGCTGTGGGAGCGTGCGGTCCGACGACATCAAGCCGTATGGACGGTTTTACACCGAGGCTGCTCGACCTTGGACTTCCCGCCATGATAGGCAAGGGCCGCAGGAGCGAGGAGGTGGCCGCCTCCATAATAAAAAACCGGGCGGTGTACCTGTGCGCCGTGGGCGGCGCCGGGGCGCTCATCGCCAGGTGTATAAGCTCAGCTACGGAGATCGCTTTCCCGGAGCTTGGCTGCGAGTCCGTCAAGCGTCTGACCGTGGAGAGCATGCCGCTGACGGTGGGTCTTGACTGCGCCGGCGGAGACATATTCCGTGAAGGGCGAAGCCGCTTTGCCATCTGAGCTCCTGGCGCACAAGGCAAAGGGTAATGTGCACAGCTTTTTAACCGTGCTCAGCCCCTTATTCAGCCCCTTACATTGAAAATACAATCTGCGCAAGACCTTCAGGCCGGATGTAAATCCGGCCTTTATGGCTGTAGGCTTATTACCTCAAGTCCGCGCTTTTCAGCGTACTGGATGGTGTTCCTCGTCCCTCCGCCGGAGCCATTATATACGGCGATGAGCAGTGAGGAGTGATCCACCATGTATTTGTTGCGGAGGAACATGCATCCGGGCGTATATGTGCGCTGGAGCAGCGTCTCCATGTCGCACTGGTGGACCAGATAGTCGTACCGGATACGGAAGCTCCTCTCCCAGCCGCGAAACTGCGATTCGCACGGTATGGCGGCCTCCAGAGTTATGCCTGGGACCTCGTTTCGAAGCTCAATCACCGCCTCTGCGAAGTACATGTCGCTGCCCCTGGCCATGCCGCATATGAAATGCCGTATACCCGCGTCATAGACTGCCCGCAGAGTGTCAGCCAGGCGGGACTTCAGCGCCACGCAGTCAGGGTCGTCTTCATTGGTCCCCCAGGGAAGCTTATCCGGGCGGTGCCCGGTGAAGCAGCAGGCGGAACCTATATTATAGTATGACATAGTGCAATCTCACCATAAATTTACTTTTCTCGTTTGCGCTCATTCCGTCAGGTGGCGCGGCGCGGCCGTTGTGGACGCGGACAGCTTCGCCTTCTCTGACTGATACATTCTCTCTGCGCACTCCTCGACCTTGTTTGTTATCCACATATACGCGGTGGTGCCCTCAGAGTAATCCGCCTCCGCATACATGTTGATGCGTCCGTCCATGCGCATCTGCTCAACCTGCCGGAAGGCCTCCTCATCCCCGTGGGGATAGATGGCAAAGGTGGAGCCGCCGTTTTTGTTTATAAGTGAAAACGCAGGGATGTCGCTGGGCCCGTCCGCAATATAAATCATATTTTCAAAGCGCACCCTGCGCAGCTCCTCGGGCATCTTGGAGTTTACGTCGACTTTATTGACAGGCGTTCCCTTGTTTATCTCGAAAATGGCGCGGGTTTTGGTCGTGTTGTCTATGGTGTAGCCTATCTCCCCCAGAACCTTCTTCCCATCCACCTCATGCTCTATGACCTCGCATCCCCAGACGGCCTTCACGTAACTCATCACCGCACTGCCCCGGATTGTCTCCGCAAAGCCCGTGCTCACTATGTAGTGCTCCACCCTGATCCCATACTCCTGGTATGTAGGATTCTCCTCAATTATCCGCATCGTCTTCTCAAATATCTCGGGGATCCCCGCGTAAAATTGCAGTTCCTTCCCCACATCCCGCAGTATGGAGTTGTTGAGCCCCTCCAGCGGCCCGCCCGCCTTGGCGCAGTCGATAAAATAATTGAGGTATATTGTATCTGGGTTTGTGCGCACACCCTGCTGCCTGTATAGCTCAGGAAGCTCATTCACCTTTTTCCAGAAGCTGCCTGAATCGACGCCATACCTTTTAAAAATCGGGTCCTGCATATACCCGTTGACCAGGGTTTTATCAAAATCCCAGATCACAGCTATTATATTATTTGACACGGAAAGCCCTCCTCATCTGTGTCTCCCGCTTCACAGGT
>CAYPMJ010000139.1:0-4243 GCA_964411785.1 uncultured Oscillospiraceae bacterium | reverse complement strand
CAGCCGCCTCCCAAGGGCTGGAACGGACGCTTGACGACTCGGCGAACCGCCGCATCTCCATTCCTGAGGCGTTTCTGGCTTCTGACGCCATCCTGACGATACTCATAAATGTGATCCGCGGCGGGCGCGTCTACCCGAAGGTTATGGAAAAACACCTTATGGAGGAGCTTCCCTTCATCGCCAGTGAAAACATTCTCATGGACGCGGTGAGCCGCGGCGGTGACCGCCAGGAGCTGCACGAGGCAATACGCCAGTATTCCCGGTTGGCCGCTGAGAGGGTCAAGCTTGAGGGCGGTGACAACAACCTGCTTGAGCTGCTCCTGGCCGACCCCAGGTTTGGCCTCACGGAGGAATCCCTGCGCGGGGTGCTGGACATACGGAAATTCGTCGGTCTGGCGCCGGAGCAGACGGAGGAGTTTCTGGAAAGCTTCGCAGCTCCGATTCTCGACGCCAACCGTGAGCTTCTTGGCGTGGACGCCCAGGTGATGGTATGAGACTCCCGAGGGCCTGAAAGGTGTGCGTCACTGCCGCTTTCTGTGCGCAGGAAAGCGCTGAATGCCAGGTCATCGGTAAAATCTGCGTGCTGCGGTCAGCGCCGAATGAAAACCATTTTAGCCGGTGCAGCCGGCATGGGCAACGCTGTTTTCGGTGTGAAGCCGCCCGGAAAGCATTGGATAACATGTAGTCTTTTAAAGGAGGAAATATGCTTACAGCCGTTGTTGGGATAAACTGGGGAGACGAGGGAAAGGGCCGTATGGTTGACCTTCTCTCCGCCGGTTATGACGTGGTCCTCCGCTATCAGGGGGGCAACAATGCCGGTCACACTGTGGTGAACAGCAGGGGTAAATTCATTCTGAACCTTCTCCCCTCCGGCATCCTCAGGGATGAGACAGTGAACGTTATGGGGCCTGGCATGGTCATCGACCTTCAGCACCTCACCAAGGAGATCGCCTCCCTGCGGGAGAGAGGCATCGAGATCTCTCCCAGCCGTCTGATCATAAGTGACAGAGCGACAATCTGTATGCCGTACCATGTGCTCATGGACGGGCTTGAGGAGGACAGACTTGCGGACAAGAAATTCGGCTCCACAAGGCGAGGCATAGCCCCGGTGTACGCGGACAAATACATGAAGAAAACGCTTCGCATGGGGGACCTTCTGCACCTTGAGACCGTCCGGGAACACCTGCGGGACATTGTTGAATGGAAAAATCTGACTGTCCACGGCGGCTACGGTCACGCGCCTGTTGACGCCGACGAGATGTACGCCTGGCTTGAGAAGTACGGTCTGCCGCTCCGGGACTACATCAGGGACACCACCGTCTTTCTCACTGACGCTGCGGACTCAGGCAAGTCCATCCTGTTTGAGGCGCAGCTTGGAGCGCTCCGGGATATCGACTTCGGCATATTCCCATACACTTCCTCCTCCTCCACCATTTCCGCATACGCTCCCATAGGCTCCGGTATCCCGGCAAAACGTCTTGACAAGGTCATTGGAATTATGAAGGCGTATTCAAGCTGTGTCGGTGAGGGCCCGTTCACCTGTGAGATGTTCGGCGAGGACGCTGAGAGGCTGCGTGAAGCCGGGGGCGAGTATGGCGCAGCCACCGGTCGTCCGCGCAGAGTGGGTGGCTTTGACATGGTGGCGTCCCGCTATGGAGTGCTTGTTCAGGGCGCCTCTGAGCTTGCTCTGACAAAGCTCGACGTGCTCTCATATTTAGATAAGATTCCTGTCTGTGTCCAGTACGAGGTAAACGGGCGCAGACTGGACAGCTTCCCAACCGGTGACGAGCTTGCCGCCGCCAGGCCGGTTTACGAGGAGCTGGATGGCTGGAAGACAGATATTTCATCGTGCCGCAGCTTTGGGGATCTGCCCCGGGCCGCGCAGGACTATGTAAAGGCGCTTGAGAGCGCTGTAAACTGTCCCATCCGATATGTCTCAGTCGGAGCGGGACGGGATGAGTTTTTTGAGATGTGAAGCTTAAGGACACGGAAATCAGTTGATAATTGATTTCCGTGCCTTTGGCGCTGCAATTATTCTGTATAAAAGGAGTACTTCTATGGAAAAGAGAGAACAGCTTTACGAGGGCAAGGCCAAGAAGGTCTACGCCACCGACGACCCGGATCTCTGCATCGTCTCCTACAAGGACGACGCCACTGCCTTTGACGGCCTTAAAAAGGGTACCATAACCGGGAAGGGCGTTGTCAACAACAGGATGACAAACCGTCTGATGCAGATTCTGGAGAGAGAGGGCGTCCCCACGCACTTTGTCAGGGAGCTGTCCGACCGCGACACGCTGGTGAAAAAGGTCTCCATCGTGCCCCTCGAGGTGATCGTCCGCAACATCTCTGCCGGGCACTTTGCCTCGCGCTATGGCGTCGAGGAGGGCATTGTCTTCCCCGAGCCGACCATCGAGTTCTCACTCAAAAACGACGACCTCCACGACCCGCTGATAAACGAATACCACGCCTTTGCCCTGGGTCTCGCCTCCAAGGAGGAGATCGCGGAAATTAAAAGCACTGCGTTCAGGGTAAACGACATATTGAAGGCCCTTATGAAAAGCATGAATGTGGACCTGGTGGATTTCAAGCTGGAGTTTGGACGCCTGGCCGACGGGAGCATCGTGGTAGCAGATGAGATCTCCCCTGACACATGCCGCTTCTGGGATTCGGTCACCCACGAGAAGCTGGACAAGGACCGCTTCCGCCGAGACCTCGGCAATGTGGAAGACGCCTATCAGGAAATGATGAATCGTCTGGATCACCTCTCCTGATTTCTCCTGAGGCCCGTCCATAGTCCGCTGCGGCTTTGTGCCGCCAGTTCTTACTCCTGGAGATGCAGTCTGTCGGCTATCATGGCTATAAACTCCGAATTTGTCGGTTTCCCCTTTGCTCCCGAAACCGTATACCCGAAAAACCGCTGGAGCGTCTCTACATCTCCCCTGTCCCACGCGACCTCAATAGCATGGCGTATCGCCCGCTCAACCCGTGACGGTGTTGTTCCGAACTTCTTCGCTACCTCCGGATACAACACCTTAGTCACGGCATTTATTATGTCCATATCTCCCGCTGTCCTGATTATCGCGTCACGCAGATACTGATATCCCTTGATGTGCGCCGGTATCCCTATCTCATGGATTATCTCCGTAACCTCACGCTCAAGCTTTTTTCTCTTGTCATCAGTTTCCATCTGCGCCAGGCGGCGGTCCTCCAGCACCTCCCGTATACGCTTCATCAGCAGATCAACGTCAAACGGCTTTGTCAGGTAATATGCCGCCTTCATCGCCGCCGCCCTCGCAAGGACATGGTCGCTTGTAAAGCTCGACATTATCACGCACTCCGGCCTGTCCGCCTCCGGGATCTCCGCCAGCTTCTCAAGCACCCCCAGCCCGTCAAGGCCCGGCAGAACGATGTCCATGAGCAGCACATCTGCCGATGTGTCCTTTACCAGCTTCTGAACATCCATCCCGTCTCCTGTCTCCCCGGCAACCTGTATGTCCTCCGCTCTCTCCAACTGCTCAACCAGCTGCCTTCTGAATTCCTCGTCCAGATCAGCCACTATTACTCTTATTGCTTCGTTCATTCCTTTTAACCTCCTCCGTTATTCTATGCACCCCTCAACCCTTTTTCTCTCTGCTATAAATGTATCATAATACCGTGGCGTTTGCAAGAGAAAACTGGAAAATTTTAGAAATTTTTACCAGTATTTTCCTTCCACGCCCTCCGCTGTCTTTCAAAGAGCCCTCCACTACCAAGGAGACGCCGGCCGCGGGGGTGCGGTCGGCGTCTCTTTCTTCTTTTTTCCATACTCTGCTGCCAAGCGGCCTGGGTGAGAATTAAGCGCCGCCGAAAGGTAACGCTTAACTTGTCCCCGGGTTTCTCAGGCTTAAAGCCAGCGATCCAGCATTCTGCCAAGTGACTCCAGATCCAGCGGCTTAGCCAGGTGTCCGTTCATCCCGGCGCTGGTCGCCGCGCTCACGTCGCCTGCCGACGCGTTTGCCGACAGCGCCACAATCGGCATCCTGTCAAGATCCTCCCTGCCCATGGCCCTGATTGCCTCTGCTGCCTCCACTCCGTTCATGACAGGCATCTGTATGTCCATCAGTATCAGATCATATGCTCCGGGCTCAGAATCCGATATCCGCTCCACTGCATCCTTGCCATTGACTGCCGCGTCAACCTCAAGTCCCATCATCTTAAGTATCTCCGCCGCTATCTCCCGGTTCAGCTCGTTGTCCTCCACCAG
>CAYPMJ010000138.1:0-4366 GCA_964411785.1 uncultured Oscillospiraceae bacterium | reverse complement strand
CGTAGAGATATAAATCTACCCAATTTCCCTTATTGTCTTGTGTCTGACTCCTCTGCACACCCTCGCGCTTCATGCCGAGTTTCTCCATTAAGCCGACTGATTTTACTCCATCAATTGCTTCTGCAACAATTTTATGAAGCCCCATATTACGAAAGCCATATTTGATCACTTCGGAACATGACTCATATGCGTAACCATTTCGCCAATAATTCTTATTGAATATCCAGCCTATCTCATAGACCTCTTCTTCCAATGGTTTAAATAGAATATAGCCAATTACCTTGTCGGTTTGCTTCAGGACTGCCGCAAGGGCACCTCGCTTCCCAATACAGAACTCATTAAGAAATTGCTGTGTTTTTTCATGCGTATATGCAGGTTCACAGTTTTTCATAGTTTCACTGTCACCAAGTATTTCATGTAAATCATCAACATCATTTGGACTGAAATCTCTGACATACATTCTCGGCGTCTCTATCCACATCTATATTCCTCTCATTTCACTAGTCAAAAACTGGACACAAATTTTAAATTTTTTACAGCAAAGATTGGTTCCCTGTGCAATGCCATAGACTTTAATCTTCCTTATATCAGGGGTCACTGTCTCTGACCGGCCCAGGTTCAGTGCAGGTCGCCTACAATCGGGTGCCTGAGCGGGAGAGTGAATGCCTGGACAGCGCCACGTGAAAAGCTGGCGCTGTTGCGATCCCAGGTGAGCATCATAAGGGTGTAGTCCAGCGTTTCAGTGTCAAGTTTTGATAGGAGAAATGACGAGCCTGCGAGGCTGCTCCAGGGTGCGCCGGTCTGATAGAAAAGTCCGTCGTCTCCCCACACGCCTGTGCCTGGTGCGCCATGGTCGCATCCAAAGAAAGCTGCCGCGTACCGCCGGGAGAACAGCTCCGTCAGTTCCGCGCCCTCGGAGGGCGTAAAGCACACCGGTGGATGATGAGCGACTGCGATGGCGAGGTCTGCGTCTGAAGGAGCAGAGAGCAGCTTCATAGAATCATCCGGCAGCCAGTGCAGACCAATGTCATCCTCGCCTGAGAATGGGGCGGTGTTGAGCAATAATGCCTCGAGAATATACCCGCTTGAGAAGTGAAGCATCTTACGGAACACTGACTGACCTGTACCAACCGAGCAGTTGCGGAAGAGGAAGCAGTTGTTGCTGTCGGAGAAAGCAAAGAAGTTTCTCATGCTGAGAAGCTCCGAGGTATACATCCTGATCAGTTCAAATGGTGCAGCGGAGAGTATTTTTTCCCTCGTCGGCGCATTGCGCACGTCACACTGCATATCGCTATTGCCAGGTGTTACAAGCAGCTTTATGTCCTTAGCGTCCACAGAATACATCTCGCTGATTGACTGCATCAGCATTCCAGCAAACCTGCCTACAGCCTTATATGCGTGTACGTTGCAGTAGGTGGTAAGATCCCCTGAAAAGATGAGCACAGCTCCATCAAACGGCCCAAGCGCCTCTGCTGACCTGGCCGCCTCAGTGGCAAGCTGGAGATTCGCGCTCCGGGTGCTCCGGAAGTTCAAATCACTGATGTGAACAAATAGTATTTTCATGTTAATCACCATGCCGACCGTTATGTTGCCAGCACAAATGTGGCTGAAGGAGTGCTGACAAACGATTGCCTTTCTTATGTAATTGATCTGAGAGGAAAGCAGACTGCAACACAGGGCAGCTAGAGCCGCAGCTGGTATTCGAAGTTGTAACCAGTATATTAATCAGTACCAGAGATGCCTTTTCACGCACAAACCGGAAAATGCTTTTTGGATTCAGCTCTTTTATAGACCACATGGATTGGAGAACCGCTTTGAGCGGGGGAACTCAATGAGTAGTTGAGGTAAACTTCTCGGTCCCTTTTTATATATCTATAGTTTCCCGAGAGAGGCATTTAGTGACATGGTTTGTTAAAAAAATTAAAAAAAGATATATTTTGCTGAACAGTTTGGCAAAACATATCTTAACGAATAGTGAAAGAATGCATGTTATTTAACACTATCATGTATAATTAAGCAGGATAGATGCTAGTTAAATGGTGCAGGAGGAGGTGTGTAATGTGTGAGCAGCGATGAGCTTGGGTTACTCTACCGCCAGGAGTATAAACGTATGTATCGCATAGCATTCTCTTTCCTCAACAATCAGGATCTCTCCCTGGACGCTGTTCAGGAGACGTTCCGGATAGCGTGTGAAAAAGTCGGTGAGCTCGCCTCCTGTGCAAGTGTGGAGGCATGGCTTGTAAAGACACTCAGGAACGTCATAGGAAATATTTACAAGCAGCGCAGGAGGTTCATTTTACTAATGGAGCCTCTGAGTGAGACAAGCGCGGTCACGGAGATCGAATTACCGGTCCTCACAGAGTACAGCGGCACACAGGATCCGAAGTCATTGGAACTGCTTGTTTGGATATATTGTGATAATATATCATATAGCGAAGCGGCTGAGCGCCTCGGAATAAGCCTCAACGCGTGCAAGAAGCGCGTCCAACGTGCCAAGGAGGAAATGAAGAAAAATCTCTGACCGGAGCGGTGGACAATGGAAAATAATTGTTGTGGCCCTTTTACCGCATGTCATGGAGTCAATATAGTATACGATATGGAAGTCGGCATTACCGCTATTGAAAGGAGACGGCAGCGTGATGACAGAGAATAATAACGGACTGGTTTCCACAGGAGAGCTGGGACGGCTCTCTGATAGTGTGCTGAGAGCGATGGTAAGATGTGCTGCTATGATGAATGAAGAGCCGGATGTTCCATATCTTAATGATCTGTTGCAGGAGATGGAGAGACGCGGCGTTGATGAGCCACCAGTGACGCAAGAGGAGGCGTACAGGGAACTCAGGGAGAAGATTGACGGATATTTGCACCACAGGAACGGATACCGTTTCGAGCATCATATTAAGAGCCTGGACTACCATAAGGAGCACGTTTTATGCGGATGCGGGTTTATAAAAAGAGCGCTTGCGGCTGCGCTGCTGGCAGCTTTGATTGCAGGATCTGCAGTGGCTGCGCAGGCGTTGAATGCAGATTCGGTTGACTTTACCGCCAGCTGGACAGATGAGTCATTCAGCTTATTGTGGGATCGCCCTCTGTCACCTGTCATGGCGTCGCTGGTGGGAGATATTGCGCGGCCATCAATCCCGCGTTCAACGGGGCCACAGTAAAGCATCTGTCTGCTGTACTTATGACCTCCCCGGAGCTGTTCTCTATGGAAAAGGAAATCTCCACGTTTCCCCCAGTGCACGTGAACCTCATTTCCACAAGTGATAACGGTTCAAGCGCCTGCGCATAATCGTAAAAGGATGAATTAAGCAGCTGCACTGTGCCGCTGCCGTTCTTCGCAACCAGTCTGCCATCCTCCAGGCATATGGTGTAACGAGTCCCGTTTTTCCCACCGCTCTCCAGCTCGTCCGTTCCTTCTATTGTGCTGCTTATCAGATTTATTGACCGATTGTCAATTGACACCGACCACTCCCTTCCATAGCGCACCTCATCCGCCAATACCTGCGCAGCAATTGTTGCAAGCAGCTCCGCGCCGATTCTCTCCGTCCGCATTTTGTACCACTCAACTGCCTCGTGTACCACCCTCGCGCCAAGAGCAGTTATCAGCGATAATATCAGTGTAGCGATCAGGATCTCCGCCAGAGAAAAGCCCCCGCGACCTCTTTCCCCGTTTTCCTTACTGCCCATTCCCTCTCTGTCCTTTTCATCAACCGTACGAATATGAATTCCGCTGTTTTACAAGATCAGATGGTATGTACGTGAATATTTTCACAAACCTGAGTGCTCCTCACTTCGAAGCAAAGCAAAATCGCAAATGGTATAATTGGCCGTGCGCTTTATGCGCGGCCTCAAATTATGGTATAATAGCCGCTCTGCGGCTATTATACCATATTGGGGTCGGAAACGAAACATCATTTGTAAAATTCTGAAATCTCAGACAGCGCATTTTGAACTTATATAATCCCGGCAGGTTCTGATATGAGCCTGAGAGTGCCCTGCAAAATACGCGAATCCTCGATTAGTCTATTAAGACTGCAAAGCGGCAAGCTTCGGGGCGACAGGCAGCTGGATGCTGATAAGTAGACTATCGATGACTTCCTTTTACGGACATTTTTTGTGATAGTCGCATAATAAAAAAAGTTGAGATTGCAGCGTGACCTATGGTATAATAGCCGCAGAGCGGCTATTATACTCAATTTAAGGCCGCGCCTATGGCGCACGGCCAATTATACCATGTCGCTTCGCTCCATGGTATAATAGCCACAGCCACGTTGCGGCTATTATACATAATTCGAAGCCGCACTTTTAAGCGCATGGCCAATTATACTGCTGAACGCTGCGAGAAGGTCACCGCAATAGAGAT
>CAYPMJ010000137.1:0-4631 GCA_964411785.1 uncultured Oscillospiraceae bacterium | reverse complement strand
AGCCGACGAGCCGACGACGGCTCTCGATGTCACCATCCAGGCCCAGATACTGCACCTCATGAACGAGCTCCAGAGACAGAACGGCACGGCCATAATGTTCATCACCCATGACCTGGGCGTCATAAACGAGATGGCAGACGACGTGGTGGTCATGTACTGCGGCCAGGTTGTGGAGCAGGCGCCGGCGAGAGTGATATTTACCGACTGTCCCCAGAGCCACCCGTACACCGAGGGTCTTATGCACTCGATTCCCCGCCTTGAGGACGACAGAAAAAAGCTGGATCCCATCCCCGGCACTGTCCCCCACCCCCTTGATCTGCCGAAGGGCTGCAAATTCGCGCCGAGGTGCAAATACTGCACCAAGCGCTGCATTGAGGAGGAGCCGCCGCTTGAGACGGTGGCGGAGGGCCAGCTGATCCGTTGCTTCTATCCAAATAAGAACGAAAGGAGAAGCGCCGAACATGGAAAAATTACTGTCGATTACGAATCTTAAAAAGTACTTCCCTGTTGCAAAATCATCTATCTTTGCCAAGCAGATGTACGTCCGTGCAAACGAGGACATCTCCATTGACATCTATCGCGGCGAGACATTCGGTCTTGTGGGCGAGTCCGGCTGCGGCAAGTCGACACTGGGAAGAGTGATTCTGCAGCTCTATGAGCAGACCGCAGGAAGCACTATGTACTATGGACGCACACTGGACATGGTAGCGCCTAAGTATGTGATTGATACTCTCTCAAACGCTGAAAAGTACATCTCCCGCTACCACAAAGCTCAGGCAAAAGCGGATGAGCTGACAAAGAAATGCGATCAGCTTGGCGACAAGGCCTCCTTCTTCGATCTTCAGGACAAGAATCTCGCAATCTGCGACGCCCGCACGGCGCTTGATTACAGCGCAAAGATTCTTGGCGGCTTCATGGTGAGGGAGACGCACAAGGGCGCTGCGCTGCTGCTTGAAAAGTACAAATACACCTTCTCCGCTGCCAAGCTTGAGTCCCAGGCCAACGACATCTCCCTGGAAATAGAGGCTCTGGAGGGACAGGCGGAGGACTCCCCATCCAAGGCTGAGAGCTGCAGGAAGAAGATTGCAGCGCTGGACAGGAAGCGCAAAGCGCTTCTGTCCAGCCGTGACTCCGTTCTTAAAAATGCCGATGGCGTCCAGCAGAGCATAGACAAGCTCAAGGCTCCATACCAGAATGATGAGGAGTTTCTCCGTTACGAGGGTATGCTGGACGACGGGGTGGATCTCAGGCGTCTGCACTACAGTGAGATGCGTCTGCTGCGCAAGGATCTGCAGATAATTTTCCAGGATCCGTACTCCTCCCTGAATCCGCGCATGACCGTCGGACAGATTATTGAGGAGGGGCTTCTCACTCACAAGTTCTTCAAGCGCGGCTCCAAGAAGATGCAGCCCTATGTGTTTGACATAATGGAGGCCTGTGGTCTGCAGAAATATATGTACAACAGGTATCCGCACCAGTTTTCCGGCGGGCAGAGGCAGAGAATCTGCATAGCAAGGTCCCTGGCCGTAAAGCCAAAGTTTGTAGTCTGCGATGAGTGTGTTTCAGCCCTTGATGTGTCCATCCAGTCACAGATAATAAACCTCCTGCAGGACCTCAAGGAACATGACGGGCTTACATACCTCTTTATCTCCCACAACCTGTCGGTGGTCCGGTATATCTCCGACAGAATCGGTGTCATGTACCTGGGCAATATGGTTGAGGTGGCTGAGACTGACGAGCTTTTCAAGGACCCGCGCCACCCGTACACTATTGCACTGCTCTCATCCATACCTACAACTGAGCCCGACAGTCTGACGAAGGAGCGCATCATCCTCGAGGGCAGCATACCCAGTCCCATCCGTCCCCCGTCCGGCTGCAAGTTCCACACCAGGTGCTTTATGGCCTGCGACAAGTGTAAGGTGGTGCCGCCGCAGCTGACAGAGGTAAAGCCCGGGCATTTCGTCGCCTGTCACTTTGCTGACCAGAGGAAGCTCGACGAGGATGGAAACTATCTGTTCGATGTTAAGACGTCGACAAATCAGCGATGAACTGGCGCGATCTTTTTCATAAGCCGGATCCCGAGACGGAAAAGGCGATTCGCGAGGAGCCCAAAGAAAAGAAGGATATCCCGGCTATGCTCTTGGCTGCGTTTTTCACACTGTTTCTCCCGGCGGTGGTGGTGCTGCTGTTGTTCGCCGGACTCATTGTTCTGCTCTTTTCGCTGTAGTTAAGACTCAGGCGGACTGAGGTCAAAAACTCCCGCAGAAGGTTCTGAAAAATCACCTTCTGCGGGAGCTTATTTTGTCCTGTTTCAGAAAATATAAGGTTCCGAAGCTTCAGCTCAGCATACCCTGACTGTCCAGCCTCTGGTATCCTCACGGGTCCCCCACTGGATCCCTGTCAGCTCATCATACAGCTTCTGCGTCAGCTCTCCGATTCCCCCGTCGCCTATCTTCAGAGCCTTGCCCTCAAACTCTATCTGTCCTACAGGCGACACCACAGCAGCCGTACCTGTTCCCCACATCTCCTCCATGCGGCCATTTGCGGCTGTCTCCAGCACCTCGTCAACTGAGATGAGGCGCTCCTCAACCGTGTATCCCCAGTCACGGCACACCTCCAGGATGGACTTGCGCGTTATGCCGGGGAGCACGCTCCCCTGAAGAAGCGGTGTCACCACCTTGCCGTCAATCTTGAACATGATATTCATGGAGCCGACTTCCTCAATGTACTTTCTGTGGACTCCGTCCAGCCAGAGAACCTGGGAGTAACCGCGCTCCTCAGCGCGTTCGCTGGCGCGTATGGAGCCGGCATAGTTGCCGCCGCACTTTGTAAAGCCCGTGCCTCCTCTGACAGCCCTTACATCCTCGTCCTCTATGGCAATCTTCACCGGGTTGAGTCCCTCCGGATAGTAGTTGCCAGACGGGGAGAGTATAATGCAGAAAAGGTACGTGTGACTTGCGTGAACGCCCACCGTGCAGTCGGTGGCGATGATAAACGGCCTCACATAGAGACTTGCCGCCTCCTGGTCAGGCACCCAGTCCCGCTCCAGCGTGACAAGCTGTCGAAGCGCCTCCACGCAGAATTCCACATCCACCTTGGGTATGCACATACGCTCGGCGGAGTTATTCATGCGCTTGAAATTTTCCTCCGGACGGAAAAGCCAGATGGAACCGTCCGCCCTGCGGTACGCCTTCAGGCCCTCAAATATCTCCTGAGCGTAATGAAACACCATGCAGGATGGCTCCAGCGAGAAAGGCCCATACGGCACTATTCGCGGGTCAAACCAGCCCTTCCCCTTCTCGTAATTCATGAGAAACATGTGATCGGAGAAGAATTGTCCAAAGGGCAGCGGATTAAGATTCGGCTTCTCCTTTGGTGACTTTGTGAGTTCTACCCTGATTTTCTCCATTTCCGGACACTCCTTTGCGGATTATTTTCAGCTTCCGCCCTGCGGGTTTACATTTTATTTTACCACTTCTTCATGGCTTCCGCAACGGCAAAGTACCCATTTTTCCTCGTTTTCTCACTCTTTTCCTGTGCGTATCCTGCTAAACGTTTTCCATTTTAAGAAGAAGCCCGCACGGGGAGGCTGGCAGCCTCCCCGTGCGGACTTGAAGCTTCAGATTTCTTTTTTTATCTGGCAGATCGCGTTTTTCTCAAGTCTCGACACCTGCGCCTGGCTTATTCCAACCTCTTCCGCCACCTGCATCTGAGTTTTGCCCTCGTAAAAGCGCAGACTGAGAATCCGCTTCTCCCTGTCCGACAGTCGATCTATTGCCTCAGATATGGCTATCTGCTGGAGCCATGATTCATCGGTGTTTTTCGTATCGCCTATCTGATCCATTCCGCACACATTGTCGTCCCCGTCGGAGTAGACCGGCTCATAGAGACTCACCGGATCAACCACAGCGTCCATGGCCATGACCACATCTTCCCGGCGTATCCCCAGAGCCTTCGCTATCTCCTCCGGGGTGGGTTCCCTCTGTGTCTCGTTCTGAAGCTTTTCCTTCATCTGCAGCACCTTATATGCCGTATCCCGGATGCTTCGGCTGACCCGTATCGGGCTGTTGTCGCGGAGATACCTCCTGATCTCCCCAACTATCATCGGCACCCCATATGTGCTGAACATCACTCCCATATCCACATTGAAATTATCTATCGCCTTGATCAGCCCTATACAGCCCACCTGAAATATATCGTCCGCGTTCTCCCCACGCCCTGTAAACTTCTGGATAACCGACAGCACAAGCCGTAAATTCCCGTTGATAAGCTTCTCCCTCGCCTTTTTGTCCCCCTGTTTTGACTGTCTCAGGAGCTCAATTGCCTCCTCATTTTTCAGCGTTGGGAGCTTTGATGTGTTTATACCACATATCTCAACCTTACCCTGCACCCGTTTGCCTCCTCGGAAAAATTCCGCTGCCCGCTTTTTAAAGCTCCTTATCAGTATTTCCCCGGGAGAGGCTTTTCATACGGCTGGAAATGCACAAAACCGCCTCCGGCCCCCTTTCGGAGCCTCGGCGGTAAGCAGAGATTTAACGAAAGAAAAACCGCTGTCCCTTGCGGGACAGCGGACCTTGTTGGAGCTGCTACCCAGATTCGAACTGGGGACCTCATCCTTACCAAGGATGCGC
>CAYPMJ010000136.1:0-4677 GCA_964411785.1 uncultured Oscillospiraceae bacterium | reverse complement strand
ATTCGACATAAAATATCGTCGGATGCGGTTTAAGAAGTCTTGCAGAAAAGTACACCTTTCTGTAAAAAAGGCCACAGCAAATAGATAGGATAAAGCATTGATAAACCAGAAGCAAAAAAAGCGCCCCTCCTGGTCAGGCATTTCTGATCCGCCCCTGTCAAGGTAGACCGGAGTGGATCATTTATGCAAAACCGGGATGGACGCTTTTCAATCTGACTTATAAATTCCAGCCGATGCCGCTTACGCTCTTGGGTGAGTGCGATTGTAAACTTCTTTCAACTGGCCCTGAACTACCATTGTATAAATCTGGGTAGAGGCCAGATTGGCGTGACCCAACATCTCCTGAATTGCATGGATATCGGCTCCATTCTCCAGTAGATGTGCAGCAAATGAGTGTCTAAGCGTGTGTGGCGTTATATCCTTGGAAATGCCCGCCATCTCCTGATAATGTTTGACTACTTTCCAAAAGCCCTGGCGGGAGATGCGCTCACCGTTGCGATTTAAGAACAACGCATTTTCGGTGGCGGCTCCTCCAAGCTGACACCGGGCATACCCCACATAATCCGACAGTGCCTTTACAGCGACTGGGTACATCGGTATCATTCGCTCCTTCCCGCTGGAAGCACACCGAATCATACCGGCATCAAGATACACATCCTCCAGATTTAATGAGACAAGTTCAGTGACTCGAACGCCGGTGGCATACAACAGTTCCAGCATAGCGCGGTCACGGCAACCCTTTGCATCAGTACATTTGGGCTGCTCAAGAAGCAGTTCCACCTCCGCACTTGTAAGTACCTGCGGGAGCCGTCTCTCAGTTTTTGTCACAACAATATCGTGTACAGGGTTTTCTGAAATAAGATTTTGAGCCAGGAGAAAATTATAGAAGCACTTCAGCGACGCAACCGACCGCATCACAGTCGCTGATGCCTTTCCGTTTTCCTGCATCCGCGCAACATAGTCACGGACGCACTGACAGTCAACCTCAGTAAGATCAGCGGACACACAGCTGACAAGATAGTCACAAAACTGATGTATATCCCGTACGTAGGAGGAAATTGTATTCTGAGGCGCTTTTTTTGTGTTTCTGAGGTAATCCTTAAAAAAGCCGATAATTTCAACGTTGTCGCTCATATAGACGACTCCTCCTTATGTATTAAAGGGAAAATACGTACAGAATATAACGTCCAATCAAAACCTTTTGAAGCAACGCAGCAGCCAGAATCAGCATCAGGCAAAGGAAAAAGCGCATAAAATAAGCCTTTCCATAAACCTGCGGTGACGATACCCGTAAGACAACCACTCTGAACACCGCTGTCGCCGCGCAGAAAGCCTCCATTGACACAATGAGAAAACACGGCACAGCCACAACAGCTCCTGTACCTACCAGAAGCATAAGCGCGTAGGCTCCTTCCAAGCCAAAGACGCGTAAGAATATTGTGGCAACATACGTGAGCAGAAACCCTTTCAGGAAAGCCAGTGCCGGAATCAGCAACGCCCCAGCCATGGAAAATCCTGCAATGAAGGACATAACCGTGAAAAAAGCAGGTTCCCCGAATATTCCCCACACACCTAATTCTCTGCCTCTTGTAGAAAGCAGATCGCCCTGATAGTCCGAGAGCGCCTCCTCAAGTGATGTGGAAATTACGGCATTCTTTCCGTAAATAATGGCCAAAAGGCTCCCGCCCAGAAAACACAAGCAGCAGAGCACGAACGCTGACAGATGGTCAGCTGAAATACGCGCAGGGTTTAACCTGTTTCTTCCGTTCATTTTCCTCACCCGGCATAAGCCTATGGCCGCCGAACGGAAAATAGACCTGCCATTTAAGGAAAAAGCTCCGGCAATTCGTCATATAAGCTTCAAATACCGTGGCCATCTCTCGCATCGCCTATCATAATACAAAAATCGGCAAGAATCAAGCGCTTTTTTGCTGATAATGGTCTATGGTATTTCAGTCCATTATGTCATCTTAATGGGCAACTGCCTTATAAACCATGGAGCCTGTATTCGCTGTTCTTGTCTCCATCTTTTTAAAAGCGGTATGTTTCTCTCTTTCATAATCTGTCGGTATTGCGGAGCTTCTCTGAAACTACCGACGTTTTTTTCTCCTGCCTGCCGCAATGAAACCCGTCAGAACCGCACCCAGCAGCATTCCTCCGGATACTATCAGCGTGTTCCCTCCAATATTTCCGCCGCATAAAAGCACAAGCAGAAATCTCACTCCTATGGCAAATCCAGCCGCTGCCAAAGCGGAAAAAAGAGCCATTCCACCATTTTTCTTCCATGCCACAATCGCACCGACAGCCGAGGCCATAAATGCGGCCAACGCTGTAAGTTTTCCCTGACTGCTTTCCCCCACTCTTCCGGAGCTCACCAGCAGAGCGAAAAATCCGCACAATAATATGGAGGCAAGGAGGATGACTGCTGCTCCAACCAGACCTCCTGCCAGTATTCCGTGCTCTGTCTGCATTTTCCTGACCATAGAAAAACCTCCTCTTAACAGACTTTTATTCAAGTCTATTTAAAGGAGGCGTTAAAAAGAACTGTAATGTTAGATTCTGTCTTCGCAAGTGAAATCTGAGAGGCTATATCGTCAAAAAAAGGCAAATCGCTCGCGGCATGCAGCCAACCATCCTTATCCTCTTGGCATCCTGAAGGATATACTCTCAATCAACCAAGCCTGGTCATCTGCTCAGTTCCCGGCCTTTTCGTCCGGCTCTGAGGTGTCCTTGCCGGTTGAGGAAATGCCCCACTTTGCAATCTTGACACGAACTCTGTCCTCGCCTGTCTCAAAGGTTATATATTCATCGCTGATATTTACTACTTTGCCCACCATGCCACCGATTGTAGTCACATTGTCACCTATGGCAATGCTGTTTCTCATTTCCTCAGCTTTCTTCTTACGCTTCTTCTCAGGACGGATCATAAGGAAGTAAAACACTGCTACAATGACCACAAGGTAAACGATCATAAAGCCCGCGCCGCTTGAAGTTCCCTCATCAGAACTGGATTCATCACCCTCAGTTGATGTTTCCGAAACCGAAACACAACCGACCAGCATCGACATGAGCAGCACAGCGCAGAGCACCACAGTCAGAACACTCTTCAGAGTTAAGGTACCTGAATTTGTTTTTTCCTTCGTTCTCATAACATGACCTCCAAGTTCTATCGGAATTACGACTTCAATTATAAATGGTGTGAGATGGAATTTCAAGTACATTTTCCGGCTTTTCAGGTTAAATCATTATATCCTGGCATCAAGAAGGCCGGAATACTTCCTGCGCAGTTCTCCGAAGGAACCGGCATCCAGACTCTCCCGAATTCTTTCCATGAGTTTGTTATAGAAATACAGATTATGAGCAACAGCCAACCTTAGCCCGAGCACTTCCCCACTGGCAAAGAGATGCCTCAGATATGCACGTGAATAGCGTTGACAGACAGGACAGTCACACTCCATATCCACACTGTTACGATCAAGCTTGTATTTCTCATTGCGTATATTTATTATCCCACCCCATGTAAAAAGATGTCCATGCCGCCCGTTGCGCGCCGGCATGACACAATCGAAGAAGTCAACTCCTCTATCTACCGCCTCCAGTATATTGGACGGTGTCCCCACACCCATCAGATATCTGGGTTTATTACACGGCATATGCTCCTCTACAGCCTCTATAGTATCGTACATCTCTTCAACGCTCTCCCCTACTGCCAATCCCCCTATGGCGTAGCCTGGCAGGTCCAGGTCAGCAATTGCCTCCATGTGGTCGCAGCGCAGATCACGAAAGGTCCCACCCTGGTTGATTCCAAAGAGCATCTGGCCGGGATTTACAGTATTCTCCATCCCATTCAACCTTGCCAGCTCAGCCTTACAGCGTATAAGCCATCTGTACGTCCTGTCACATGACTCCTTCAGATAGCCGTACTCCGCCGGTAACCCCACACACTCGTCAAAAGCCATGGCAATGTCTGAACCAAGGTTGGACTGGATACGGATACTGTCCTCCGGAGCCATAAAGATTCTCCGTCCGTCAATATGGGAGTTAAAGGCAGTCCCCTCCTCCGTAATTTTCCGGAGCTTTGCAAGTGAAAAGATTTGAAATCCGCCGGAGTCCGTGAGTATCGGCCCATTCCAGTTCATAAACTGATGCAGCCCACCTAAACTATGGATCAGCTCATCTCCCGGACGCAAATGCAGGTGGTAAGTGTTTGATAGCTCTATCTGGCATCCGAGTCTCCCGAGATCCTCAGCAGAAAGCCCACCTTTTATGGCTGCCTGTGTACCAACGTTCATGAAAACCGGAGTCTCAACTATCCCGTGAGGCGTTTCAAACTGTCCGCGACGTGCCTTTCCCTCTGTCCTTAAAATATGAAACATGGCCCCTCCTGTTTATAAAAACACAGCTCTGCAAATTTGCCTGTGATTGCAGAACTAATTGCAGTCACATTATGCGCTTAATTATACACTGAATTCAATCACATTTCAACCTGTTGCTCCGCTCTTTTCCACAATGTCCTAAAAAATCTCAAAACATTCTCACAAAAATCGTGAAAAACACATCGCTTAAAAAACATAAAAGGTCTTGACAAACAGAATCATCAGAAGTATAATACAACCTGTCTTTTACGGCGGCGTAGCTCAGTTGGCTAGAGCACGCGGTTCATACCCGCGGTGTCAC
>CAYPMJ010000135.1:0-4737 GCA_964411785.1 uncultured Oscillospiraceae bacterium | reverse complement strand
CGCGCCCGCCCCCGCACCCGCGCCCGCGCCCGCGCCCGCCCCCGCACCCGCGCCCGCGCCCGCGCCCGCGCCGGGAGCTGGCTCCGGCGGCGTAATGAGTCAGGACGAAATAGAGCGCTTAATGTCCGGCATGGGAACGCCCGCGCCCGCGCCTACACCCGCGCCGGGAGCTGGCTCCGGCGGCGTTATGAGCCAGGATGAGATAGAGAGACTTATGTCCGGCATGGCCTCACCTGCTCCGACACCTGCACCCGCGGCCGGCTCCGGCGGAGTCATGAGCCAGGACGAAATAGAGCGCCTGATGTCCGGGATGTCGTCGCCCGCACCGGCCCCCGCGCCGGCAGCAGCCGGCTCCGGCGGAGCCATGAGCCAGGACGAAATAGAGCGCTTAATGTCCGGCATGTCGTCGCCCACGCCCGCGCCGGCACCTGCACCTGCGCCCGCGCCGGCACAGCAGCCGTGGCAGAGCGCCGGGATGCCCTGGGAGGTGCAGCAGATGATGATGCAGCAGCTCCAGCAGATGCAGCAGATGCAGCTTCAGATGCAGCAGATGCAGCAGCAGTCCCAGAAGCAGGCGCAGGAACAGGCGGAGCAGCTCCAGCAGCAGCTTCAGAGCGCCAGGGCAAAGCCTGATCCCAAGGTCATAGCCACAAAGTCGGTGGCCATGAAGAGCCTGAGCCAGGAAGCGGAGCTTGACGAGGAGCAGTCCCAGAATCTGGATCTCATAATGGGTGTGCCGCTGGAGATTGCGGTGGAGATCGGGCGGACTCGGAAGAAGGTACAGGATATTCTGGCCCTCTCCAAGGGGTCGCTTGTGGTGCTTGACAAGCTGGCCGGCGACCAGGTGGACGTATTTGTGAACGGCAAGTGCATCGCCCACGGCGATGTGGTGGTAATAGACGACAATTTCGGAATACGCATAAGCGAAATTCTCAGCAAACCCGGGTTAGAGGATCTGACCTGAGAGGTCATGAAAACAGAACTCCAAACCTTGAAAGGATGGTAAAGCAATGGCAAAGATCTTACTGGCTGACGACGCGGCCTTTATGAGAAAGGTCATCAAGGACACGCTCAGCAAAAACGGATTCACGGACCTGTACGAGGCTGTTGACGGCGCGGACGCGGTGCAGAAGTACGAGGAGGTACACCCGGATCTGGTGATACTGGACATCACCATGCCGAACATGGACGGCCTTGAGGCGCTGAAGGCCATAAGGGCCAGGAACAGCGGCGCGAATGTTGTCATGTGTTCCGCCATGGGCCAGGAGGCCATGGTCATTGACGCGATACAGTCCGGGGCGAAGGATTTTATCGTGAAGCCCTTCAAGGCCGACCGCATAATGAAGACGGTGACGACGATCCTGGGGACCCCCTGATGTCCGACGACTCAGGGGGGACAGTCTGGAGCCTCATCGGGATGCTCCTTGTGGTGATTCTCATCCTGGTTCTGGCGTATGTGGTGACAAGGTGGGTGGCAAGCCGCGGGGCGCGGCATGGCTGCTTCTCAGGGGCCTCGTCGGAGGGGAAGCTGCAGATACTGGCGGAGCTCCCCGTGGGGCGGGGAGAGCGGATTCTGCTTATAAGGCTCATGGAGAAGTGCCTTGTTCTGGGCGTGACCGCAGGTCAGATTACGGTGTTATGTGAGCTGGAGGGCGAGGAAGCCGCCGAGTGGTTCCGGGATGACCGGCCAAAGACAGGCTTTCTTGAGGCGCTTCAGGCAAATCTGCGGAAGAAGAAATGAGCGAAGCTATGACGGATGGAATCATTCAAATCAACGGGGACAGCGTGCAGACGCTGGAGATTCTGGCCCTCACTACCGTTCTGATGCTGCTGCCGTCCCTGGTTATCATGATGACCTCCTTCACGAGGTACATAATCGCCATGTCGTTCCTTCGCAGCGCACTGGGCTCCCAGCAGACGCCGCCCAACATGGTGCTTGTGGGGATAGCGCTCTTCCTTACGCTCTTCACCATGGGGCCGGTGCTGAGCGAGATAAACGAGACGGCCTACGAGCCCTATGTCAACGAGGAGATCACACAGTCTGAGTTTTTTGAGCTGGCGCAGGTCCCGCTTAAGGACTTCATGATAGACAACACCGAGTCATCGTCCCTTGTCATGTACTGCGACATGGCCGGATTAGAGAGGCCCGATACGGCCGAGGAGGCCAAGGAGACGCTGCCGATGCGGGTTATAGTCCCCGCCTTCGCCACAAGCGAGCTTAAAAGGGCCTTCACCATCGGCTTCTATCTCTACATACCGTTTCTGCTTATTGATATTATCGTCTCATCCACACTTATGTCCATGGGCATGATTATGCTGCCGCCGTCCATGATCTCAACGCCCTTCAAGCTTCTGCTGTTCATAACGCTGGACGGCTGGGAGCTGCTGTTTTCCACACTTGTCAGGGGATTTAAATAAGCCGGGGGAGAGGTCAGATGAGTTCAACGCAGGTCACAGATATTTTCAGGGACGGCATAGGTGTCGCAATAAAGATCGCGGCGCCCATGCTCCTCATGAGCATGGTTGTGGGCGTCGTCGTCGCCATTCTCCAGGCTGTGACGCAGATACACGAGCAGTCCATCTCCTTCCTTCTGAAGGTGATAGTGGTGGTGCTGTTCCTGGTGCTTGGCGGGAGCTGGATGATGCAGCTCCTTCAGGAGTACGCACTGGAGCTTTTTGATCAGATGCTTTGACGGATGGGGATCCGATGATAGATTGGAACGCGTTTACACTTTTCCTTTATATTCTGATGCGGATGTCGGGCTTTGTGCTCTTAAATCCGCTCTTCGGGCAGAGCAGCGTGCCGGCGCTCTTCAAGGCCGGATTTATCGGCGTTCTGACCCTGACGGTCTATACGCTCTACGACGGGACCGTGGGGGTTCCGTCGACGGTCATTGAGTTTGCGGTGAGGGCGCTGCTTGAGATGGGAGTCGGGCTCTTTCTGGCGCTGCTTCAGAGGTTTTTCTTCTTCATCCCCGAGCAGGCCGGGGAGGTCATAGACACACAGATGGGAATGAGCATGGCGAGAACCTATGACCCCACCTCCCAGTCGACCTCCACCACCACGGCGACCATGCTCAGGATACTCATGATACTGCTCTTCTTCGCGGAGAACGGTCACCTGACGCTCCTTCGTATAATGCTGACCTCCGGCGAGATTGTGCCCTACGGCCAGGCGGCCTTCGGGGACATGGCGGCAAACAGGGGTGTTGAGCTCTTTGTGGAGTGCATGACCCTGGCGGTGAAGATGTCGCTGCCGATTCTTGCTGCGGAGCTTTTAGGGCAGATGGGCATGGGGGTGCTCATGAAGGTCATACCCCAGATAAACGTATTTGCCATAAACATAGAGCTTAAGGTCCTCATAGGACTTGTCATGCTCCTCATGCTGCTCACGCCGGTCAGCGACATGATGCTTGAGATAGAGTCGGAGATGCTCCGCGAGCTCCAGATTGCTCTCCAGCTTGCCCACTAGACCGGATATGATCCGGGCCGGTAATACCGGGGGAAGGGGGGAACGGCGTGGCGGGGGAGTCAAAAACCGAAAAGGCCACACCGAAAAAGCGGCGTGACGAACGAAAGAAGGGCAACGTATTCCTGAGCAAGGACGCGGTGTCCGTGGCTACTCTCTTTGCCGCGATTGTCGCTCTGAGAGTGGCGTTCGTGCCGATGGCGGAGTCAATAGCTGAGTTTCTAAGCTACTGCTTCGGCCTTACGGTGACGGCAGCCGATGGGGTGGACGAAACGGTTTTAACAAGAAGCGTCGTTCTCTTAGCTAAGACGGTTCTCCCGGTTGCGGCGGCGGTGCTGCTCTCGGCGGTAGTTGCGACCTTCGCCCAGACGAGGATGCTTGTTGCGGGGGCGCTTCTCAAGCCTAAATTTGAACGGATAAATCCCGGGAGGGGCTTTAAACAGCTCTTCTCGCTTAAAAGCCTCGTTGAGGCGGCAAAGGGACTTATTAAAATTGCCGTGCTCCTCGTTCTCATATACTCATGTCTCAAGGACATGATGACCGTGTCGGTGAGGTATCTCCACGCGGATATTTCAGGGGCGTGCAGCAACCTGCTCGGCACCATATTTTCGCTCTTCCTCAAGGTGGCGGTGGCCTTCCTTGTGCTTGCGGCGCTTGACTTCATGTACCAGTGGTGGGACTACGAAAGGCAGATGAAGATGTCCAAGCAGGAGGTGAAGGAGGAGTACAAGCAGACCGAGGGAGATCCCCAGGTCAAGAGCAGGATAAAGGAAATACAGCGGAAGATGGCGCAGTCGAGGATGATGCAGCAGGTTCCGGGGGCTGACGTTATCATACGAAACCCGACCCACGTGGCCGTTGCGCTAAGATACCACACAGGTGAGGATGAGGCGCCCGTTGTCCTTGCAAAGGGCCTTGATGAGCTGGCGCTGAGGATAGTGAAGGTGGGGGAGGAGAGCGACGTTCCCGTAATAGAGAATGTCGCCGTGGCGCGGGCCCTTTACGCGGGGGCTGAGGTTAATAGACAGATCCCCCCTGAGCTCTATGAGCCCGTCGCGGAGGTTCTCGTATATCTGTATAAGCTGGGGAAGCTTAAGACCTGAAGAGGAGAAGAAGACCACAGGAAGGGAGAGATTAGATGAAGCGGCTTCTGGACAACGCAGTATCACTGTTCGTGGTCGTCATCGTCCTGTTTCTGATACTCCCGCTCCCAGCGGCGCTGCTGGACGTGCTGCTGGTCATAAATATAGCGCTCTCCATCATGATAC
>CAYPMJ010000134.1:0-4825 GCA_964411785.1 uncultured Oscillospiraceae bacterium | reverse complement strand
CCTCTCGTCGTTGCGCTCCCTGGGCGGTGCGCCTCTCCCTTTGAGTGCCGCTTCCGGCAAAGCGCCTTTTGGCGCGGCTGGCCCGGCATTGGCAGCAGACGCATCTCTCCTCTTTTCAGGCCCGGTATTCTCTATATCCGTTGATACGCCTGAGAGCAGACGTGACAGCCTCACCAGGCAGAGCTCCGCACCTGTCCGTCTGTCTCGAACGGCCCCTGATGGCGCCAGTGCGCTCTGAAGAAGCTCCGCTGCGCGAAGGAGCGTCCCGGTCTCAAGGCCCTCCGACAGTCCGCGGAGCTCATCGGCCCCCATCGCGCCCGATATGAATAGCTCCCCCTCGGCCGGGGCGGCTCTCAGCATAAGCATATCTCTTGTCAGGGACAGCAGGTCCGACAGCACCGCGGAGGGCTCCGCGCCCCCGTTCCAGCTGCTCTCAAACAGCTCAAGGGCCCTCTGCAGATCCCCTCTGAGGGCTTGCCAGAGCTTCGCTCCGCTCCCTGCGCTCACAAGTCCCACAGCCGCCGCCACCGTCTCCTCGTCCACGGTGTCCCCCGACGCGCACTGGTCCAGCAGCGAGAGCCCGTCCCTCATGGAGCCGTCTGCAAGACGCGCCAGAAGCGCAGCGGCGCCCTCTGTGAGGCCGAACCCCTCCTGCGCCGCCACAAAGGACAGCCGCTTCTGAATCACCGACGGCTCCAGCCGCTTAAACGAGAAGTGCTGACACCGGGAGAGTATCGTCGCCGGGATTTTGCGAAACTCGGTAGTCGCGAGAATGAACACGAGGTGCTCAGGCGGCTCCTCAAGTATCTTAAGCAGCGCGTTGAACGCGGACGACGAGAGCATGTGCACCTCGTCCACAATGTATACGCGCTTTCTGACAGACGCGGGGGTGTATATGGCCTCGTCACGCAGTGCGCGGATGCTGTCCACACCGTTATTCGACGCGGCGTCTATCTCCACAACATCCAGCACGGAGCCCGACTCTATGCCCAGGCACGCAGGGCACGCGTTGCACGGGTCCCCGTTTACCGGGTGTTCACAGTTTATGGCCCTTGAGAGTATCTTGGCGCAGGTGGTCTTTCCTGTGCCCCGCGTGCCCACGAACAGGTACGCGTGGGAGGTACGGCCCGTCTCCACCTGGCGCCGGAGAGTCCCCGTTATGTGCTCCTGACCCACGACCTCCGAGAAGGTTCTGGGACGGTATTTGCGGTACAGCGCCTGATACACCGGGTCTCCCCCCATTTCCTTAAAAAAGCTCCGCCTCACGAGGAGTTGGAGCAGAATAATATGTCGGCAGTATTGCCGCGCCACTCCGGCGCGTGGCGGAACCGCACACCTGTCTTTGGCAGATACGATATGTCCGTTACGCCGCATCAGAACTCGGAACCGGCTGCCTCACGGCACACGCCGGATTCTGCTTAATGCTGCTCGGTTCCCCGCCTGACATGGTTCACAGGCCGGCGTTGCGCAAGACCGGCTCTTCAACGTCCCTCTGCGGCGGCAGGCGACACATCGCACAACCGGGGACAGGAATTCATCCCCGCTGTAGCGGATTGCGGGTACAGGGCACCGCTGGCTCCCCGACTAGTGCGGCTCCGCCCCGCGCCGACACCCGCGGCGAAGCCACTCCGGCTTTTACCGGAGATTCTCTGGCTATTATACATGATTGGCCCTGTTTTATCAACCTTTTATTTTTAAACTTTTTATTTTTTCCCGCCCGGCCCTGTTTACAAGGGAACTTCCGGCTCAAAGGCGCATGGATTTAGGGGGCGGCTTTTTAAGGCAGGATAAATTCATTTTGGAAAAATGTCCGGGAAAGTGCAATTAATATTTGCTATTCTCGGTGGTTGGCGTTAAAATAGAGTGTGGACTGTACCCGGCATGATCGCCGGGCTCACAGGCCATCACGCGTTATGTATAAAAAGGCAGGAGCAACGTGAGGAGATACGCACATGAGAAAAATTACACAGGGCTATTACGTTGGAGAGCGTCCGCTTTTCGGGGAGAGGGATCTCGTTATCGAGGACACAATCTTCACCGACGGGGAATCACCGCTTAAGGAGAGCGCCAATATAAGGCTGTACGGCTCCATGTTCAAGTGGAAGTACCCGCTGTGGTACGCGAAGAATATATATGCCAGGGACTGCACATGGTTTGAGATGGCGCGGGCGGGAGTCTGGTACACCGAGCACATCACGGTGGAGAACTGCCAGATTGAGGCGCCGAAGAATTTCCGCCGGTGCCGGGACGTGACGCTGCGCGGCGTCTCATTTCCGAATGCGGCGGAGACGCTGTGGAGCTGCTGCGGCGTGGTTCTGGAGGACGTGACGGCAAAGGGCGACTACTTCGCCATGAACTGTGCCGACATGAAGATAGCAGGGCTTACGCTGTACGGCAATTACTCCTTTGACGGAGCAAGGAACGTTGAGATCTCGGGCGCCAGGCTGCTCTCAAAGGACGCCTTCTGGAACAGCGAGAACATCACCGTGCGCGACTCCTTTATCTCCGGGGAGTATCTTGGCTGGAACTCAAAAAATCTGACTCTTGAAAACTGTACCGTGGAGAGTCTGCAGGGGATGTGCTACATTGACAGCCTGGTCATGAGAAACTGCCGGCTCATCAACACCACCCTCGCCTTTGAGTATTCCACCGTGGAGGCGGACATTCACAGCAGAATTGACAGCGTCCTGAACCCCTCCGCCGGGCGGATCACCGCAGACAGCATCGGGGAGCTTAAAATTGAGAGGGACAGGGTGGACCCGTCTAAGACGATAATAGTCTGCCGGGACCGCCCCGGCGCGGAGGCGTGACGATGGAGTACGATTTTGACACCGTGGTGGACCGCCGCGGCAGCGCGTCGCTGAAATGGGACGGGGCGGAGGACGAGCTGCCGATGTGGGTTGCGGACATGGACTTTAAAGCAGCGCCTGAGATCCTTGAGGAGCTCCAGCGCCGTCTCTCCCACGGGGTGTTCGGCTACTCCGTCGTGACGGATGAGTGGTATGACGCCATATGCGGCTGGTGGGAGTCGCGGCACCGCTTCAGGATGGAGAGGGACTGGCTCATCTTCTGCACCGGCGTTGTCCCCGCGCTCTCCTCCATGGTGCGCAAGCTGACCACCGTGGGTGAGAATGTCCTCATCGAGACACCGGTCTACAACATCTTCTTCAACTCCATCGTCAACAACGGCCGCAACGTCGTCGAGAGCCCCCTTCACTATGACGGCGCCGGCTATTCCATAAACTTCATCGACCTGGAGAAAAAGCTCTCCGACCCGCAGACGTCGCTGATGATCCTCTGCAATCCCCACAATCCCATCGGGAAAATCTGGGACAGGGAGACGCTGGCGCGCATAGGGCATCTTGCCGCCAAGCACCATGTCACAGTGGTGTCCGATGAGATCCACTGCGATCTCACAAGCCCCGGCAAGGAATATGTCCCCTTCGCGTCGGTAAACGATGAGTGCCGCGAAAACAGCGTCACCTGCATCGCCCCCACCAAGGCGTTCAACCTCGCCGGTCTGCAGACCGCGGCAGTGGTCGTGCCCGATCCGGTGCTGCGGCACAAGGTGTGGAGGGCGCTTAACACCGACGAGGTCGCGGAGCCGAACGCCCTCGCCGTCCCCGCTGCGGTGGCCGCTTTCACAAAGGGCGCCGGCTGGCTGGACGCCCTGCGCGGGTATATAAGCGAGAACAGGCGGGCCGTCACCGCGTTTCTTAAGGCAAACATCCCGCAGATCACCCCCGTCCGCTCGGAGGCCACGTACCTGGCCTGGCTGGACTGCGGGAGGCTATGCGGCGACACCTCCAATCTGCAGGTCTTCCTCCGGCGCGAGACGGGACTTAATGTCTGCGAGGGGGGACAGTACGGGCAGTCCGGAAGCGCTTTCCTGCGGATGAACATAGCGTGCCCCCGCAAAACCCTTGATGACGGGCTTGAGCGCCTTTTAAGCGGCGTCACAAAGTTTATAAGGATGGGCTGGTCCTGGACCTGAGGCGGTGCAGCACAAGCCGCCCTTATCATCCCGCCCTGGCATCGGCCCGGCGAGCCTTAAACGCTAAATTACGGGGCAGAGCCCCTTACTGAATCATTTTTAACAGTGAGCCTGATAGCTTCATAAAAACACATACAGCGCGGCAGCTTGCCGCGGGAAAGAGGTCTCAATGAAAAACTCCGAAAAATCCATGGATAAGCTGGTCAATCTCTGCAAGAATCGCGGCATAGTCTACGCCGGAAGCGAGATTTACGGCGGACTTGCCAACTCCTGGGACTACGGCCCTCTTGGCGTGGAGCTTAAGAACAATATAAAAAAGGCGTGGCTTAAGAAATTCGTCCAGGAGTCGCCCTACAACGTGGGTCTTGACGCTGCCATCCTCATGAACCCCCAGACGTGGGTCACAACCGGCCATGTGTCCAGCTTCTCAGATCCCCTGCTCGACTGCCGCTCCTGCAAGGCAAGGCACAGGGCCGACAAGCTCATCTCGGACGCCCATCCGGAGGTCAACACCGACGCCATGAGCTTCGACGACATGGACAGATTCATCTCCGAAAACGAGGATGTGCTCTGTCCCGTCTGCGGAAAGCACGACTTTACGCCCATAAGGAAGTTCAATCTCATGTTCAAAACGCAGATGGGCGTCACGGAGGACTCCTCCGCCGCTGTCTATCTCAGACCCGAGACGGCCCAGGGCATCTTCGTCAACTTCGCCAACATCCAGCGCACCACCCGCCGCAAGCTCCCCTTTGGCGTCTGCCAGGTGGGAAAGGCGTTCCGCAACGAGATAACCCCCGGCAACTTCACCTTCCGCACCCGTGAGTTTGAGCA
>CAYPMJ010000133.1:0-4915 GCA_964411785.1 uncultured Oscillospiraceae bacterium | reverse complement strand
TGGAATCCACCAGGTAGGCTGTGCCTGTCTGGGCATCGATGAACAGGGAGACGTTGGCGAGATAATTTGTCATTCCCGGAATGCTCGTATCCCATCGCAGTACCAAACACCAATAGGGTGTATAGGTGTAGGTAGCATTGTTGTACTCCTCATCTGTCTTATAGTCTGCATCGACCCGTCGCGCCGCATAGCACAGCTTCATTTCCTTCACCTTGAAGCTGGCATAATCCGCAAACGTCTCGTCCGCCAGCAGGAGTGCCTCCTCTGCGGTCATGATATCTGTGGTCAACGGCTCTGCAGAGAGCGTCTCAAAGGGATAGTAATCCATCCAGTCCATAATATGCTCCGGGGCATCCATCTCCACATAAAGGGCGCTCATCCGGAAGCCCCCGTTTTCGCTGGAGCTGCAGAGGGCAACATTGGAATATTGCTCAAAGGGAAGCCCCTCATACAGCTTGTCCATAATCAGAACGTAGGAATAGGAGCCATCGGGCCACTGGTACACCAGCACCTTGAATATCTGAATGTCTTGAAACTGGGAATAGTCGCATAGTTTCTCGTCCCAAATGCGCATCACATAGTCAATGGCCTCACCAATGGAATATTCCTGCCCGTCCAGTTCATAGGATATTGTTAAATCTGTATCCTCCGTGACAGTAATGGTATCCACTCTTGTAACCTCCTTTAACCAAAAGGCGGCGCTGGTACGTCCAAAATAGTGGATAGTCTTGTCACTCACGGAAACTTCGCCTTCCTCATCAGAAGTATGAAAATAAAGCTCGTTTGAATCAACAGTACCCACCAAATAGTCATCCCATAGCACTTCAAAATCTAATATGTCCGCCATCTCCGCGATAATCTCCCGTTGTTCATCTTGAGGGAGTGTGGCCACATTGCGGCCCGTGATGGCATAGAGCGTCTCGGGAATTTCTGTGGTCAGCAGCACGTCGGACAGCTTACCGTTCAGCAGACGGTTCTCTGGCTCCACCGCAGCTTCGCTCTCCGTTTCCTCGGTGTCCGTCCCGGCAGGAGTGTCCGCTGCTTCGGTGTCGGTATCGGATCCGGCACCGGGAGGCGCAACGGCAGAGCCACCGCAGCCCGCCAGCAGGGTGATGAGCAGGCAGAAACAGAGCGTGCCGCGCAGTAATCTTCGGAGACAGGCCGGCATGATCCTCATCATAGACACCTCCATATTTAACTAATAGTCATCGTGCCTTCAAAGATAAGCCGCCATCGTATTTAGCCCATTTCCCTCACCTCCCTTCTGTTCTCCCGTTTTCATCACTTAAGACACCTCATGTTATTCTTATTATAACAGATGCTTCGCAGAGCGTCAATACTTTTGATGGTTTTTTTGCTGTGTAACGTATTTTTATGCGCTTTTTGCCCAATCTGTTCTTGGCATGGGAGGCGGTGCTTCCGCTCCGCCCACACTGTCTAAACGCGAATGACCTACTCGTAAATGGCCAGCTCCGTATAGTCGTTGGAATCCACCAGGTAGGCTGTACCTGTCTGGGCATCGATGAACAAGGAGACGTTGGGTAGACAATTCACATATGGCGCCTCATTTTCACCCCACTCCAGTACAATGCACCAGTAGGGGGCATAGACAAAATTGTCGGCTGTCTCACTATCAGAGGTGTTCCACTGCGCAGCATAACACAGCTTCATTTCCTGAATCTGGAAATCAGTATACTCTGCCAACACTTTATCTGCCCGTGTTACAGCTTCGTCCGCTGTTAAGATATCTGATGTCAGCAGCTCTTTTGAGACAAGCTGTGAGGGGTAATAATCTGCATACAGGCAGATATGGTCGGGCGCATCCATTTCAACAATAATAAAACTCGGCCGAAATCCTCCGCTTTCGTAGCCTGATGCTTGAGTTATGGTAGAATATTGCTCCACTGGCAGCCCCTCATACATGACATCTACAAGCAGGACATAAGAGTAATTCCCATCCGTATGCTCATAAACCAGTACCTTCCACACCTGAATATCGTCATATTGTGCATATTGATACATAGTATTGGCCCACAGGGATTCTATATAACTGACAGCCTCGCCGATCGTGTAGTCTTTTCCGCCAAGGGGATAGCTCTCCATCAGGTCTGCGTCCTCTGCAACGGTGATGGCCCGGATTTGACTAGCGTCATCAGACATGGCATAATTGTTCGCACCAATGTAATCGAAGACTTTATCGAGATAACACACTTGACCGCCATCAGTTGTAGGATACCAGAATTTACCGTTGGAGTCAACTTTATCTCCCTCATCCAGCAGCGGCTCATAGTCAAACACCTCGGCCAACACCTGAACCACCTGTCGCTGTTCCTCTTCAGGGACTGCGCTGCCTATGGTCTGGGCCGTTATTTCATAAAGAGCTTCAGGAATTTCTGTGGTCAGCAGCACGTCGGACAGGCTGCCAGCCAGCAGACGGTTCTCCGTTACCTCGGCGTCCGTCCCGGCAGGAGTGTCCCCTTCGTTGGTGTTAAATGTCTCTCCTCCTCCACAGCCGGACAACAGCAACAAAAGAATCAAAGCGGGAACGCCAAGCAAGTGTAGAAAACAATCTTTTTTCATACATATTATCTCCCGCAGTATCACTCGAAAGCGAAGGTTCCCATAAAGCCGTAATTAAGGGACGTCTCCCCTGCTGCGGTATATGTTGCAGTAACCGTTCCATAGTTCCTCATTGTAACATCTCGGCTCAGTGTACTGTTTACTATTTTGTGATAACCAGCCTTTGGGGTGGTTATCGTTCCGTCTATGTCAACATATTTAAAAGTGACACGAGCATATGCTGTATTGCCGTCGCTATCCGGTATACAACTGTAAGTAGTGCATCTGCTGGTAATTCCCTTCTCTAGAGATGTCACGTTTAAAAGTGAAATACAGCTTTTCGCAGAGACATACTTAGAGTTACCAATTGTCCATGTGCCATTTGTATAAACTGTTGCATACGCCGGCATAACAAGAATGCCAGCCATCATCACGACAGTGAGTGCAAGAGCTAATAATCTTTTGCGTAATTTCATAATAATCTTCCTTTCATTTGTAAGTAAGTGGCCAGCGTCTAACCTAATGTGGATTTTGAACAGCTCCTTGCGGAGGGCAAATTTCAATCGCACTCCCGTGCGGACATCCAGCACAATCTGGCTGCCATCGTATTTAGCCCATTTCCCTCACCTCCCTTCTGTTCTCCCGTTTTCATCACTTAAGACACCTCATGTTATTCTTATTATAACAGATGCTTCGCAGAGCGTCAATACTTTTGATGGTTTTTTTGCTGTGTAACGTATTTTTATGCGCTTTTTGCCCAATCTGTTCTTGGCATGGGAGGCGGTGCTTCCGCTCCGCCCACACTGTCTAAACGCGAATGACCTACTCGTAAATGGCCAGCTCCGTATAGTCGTTGGAATCCACCAGGTAATATTTCAAAATGGCTTGAAAAAGGCATCATTTCATAGGGCTATTTGCCGACTCCAGCTGACAAAAAAACAGCAGCACACAGTTTGCTTTCGCTTCGCTGTGTGCTGTCATCTCCTGCAAGCGGGAATACCGCCTGGCTATTCGCTTGTGTGACCGTTAAAAGCGGTCTTACTCTCCGTCCCGCTCCTGAACTTCCTTCTGCCACCGCTTGAAGGTGCCGGGAGAAACCTGGAGCATCTGAGCGGCGGCCCGGGCGCTGATCTGCCCGTTGACATACATGGTGTATATGCTCATAAATTTTCTGGGTTTCTTCACTGGCGGGCGGCCCAAACGGACACCCCGGTCACGGGCTTTCTTCAACCCCTCGCTCTGGCGCTGAACGAGATTTGACCGGCGGGTACGCTCGTCTTCCCGGATGACCCGGAGGAAACGGTCTGCCAATTCATCCGCAGTGCAAACCTCCTCCACTGGTTTTCCGGCCTTGACGCCATCCTCCAATTCAGACAGGAGTTGGGTACAAAGTGCCTTGATTTTTTCCTCATTTTCAATCAGCATATGCAATAGTCCTTTCTATGAACAGTTGTCAAAATTCGGCTTTGCATCACTATTATAGTGCATATGGGGGTGATTTGTCAACACCAAAATAAAATTTTCCGCAAAATAAAACAGCCCATATTCGCTGTTTTTAATAATGTTTTTCCTTACAGGGTATCGCAGCGCTCCCACTCCACACCCTGCTTGGTGTCCTTCAATATAATACCCATGCTTTTTAATTCATCGCGGATGCGGTCTGCCTCCGCCCAGTTTTTTTCCTGGCGGGCCTGCTGGCGCTGGGCTACCAGCGCATCAATTTTCGGGTCGTTCTCTCCGATGATCGCCTGCTCTGGTGTGGGTTCTCCCGCAGGCTTTGCATTCCGGACCTGCGCTGCCTTGGCCAGCAGATCAAGACCCAGCACGGTGTCAAAGCGGTTGATGAGTTCCAGCTTGGCGCTGTCGGAAATGTTGGCCTTCAGCACGTCATAGACGGCGGTGATAGCTAGGGAGGTATTCAGGTCATTATCCAGCGCGGCGGTGAAGCGCTCTGCCAGTTGGGCCAGGGCGCCCTCCTCCACCAGGGAATCGTCTTTGGGATCCAAACCAGCCACCCGCTCCACCAGCTTGCGGTAGGCTCGGGCGGCGTTGTCGAGATTTTCATAGGAGAAAACCAGTGTCTTGCGATAGTGGCTCTGAAGGCAGAAAAAGCGATAGACCAGAGGATCGTAGCCCTTCTCCTCCAGCAGAGAAACGGTGAGAAATTCCCCAGCAGACTT
The DNA here is from genome assembly GCA_964411785.1 of uncultured Oscillospiraceae bacterium. Lineage (GTDB taxonomy): Bacteria > Bacillota > Clostridia > Oscillospirales > Oscillospiraceae > RUG626. The sequence continues at coordinate 176 of CAYPMJ010000133.1, read as the reverse complement.
GCTCATTTTGCCGGCGTTGGTGTTCAGATGGTGGACATGGAACCAGTAATTGCACCATTTGTGGCCCAGGTATGCCTCGCTCTGGGCAATCTCGTTGGTGTGGTGGGGGAATGCGTTGTCGATGCCGCCGCAGTGGATATCCAGATATTCCCCCAGATACTTCATGCTGATGCAGG
>CAYPMJ010000132.1:0-4941 GCA_964411785.1 uncultured Oscillospiraceae bacterium | reverse complement strand
TGCTGCAGGTGCTGTCCTTCGTGGCGGAGAACGAGCGGGTCAACATCCGCCAGCGCCAGGCGGAGGGCATCGCTGCGGCCAAGACCCGGGGCGTAAGGTTTGGCAAACCGCCCAGGCCGCTTCCCGAAAATTTTCACGAAACATATAAGCGCTGGAAAGCCGGGAAAGTCACTGGGACTGCGGCTGCGCGGGAATGCGGGATGCCGCTGTCCACCTTCCGCTACCGGGCGGAGATTTACGAAAAGACGACAATTCTGTAAACCTGACGTTTTTACAAAAAAGTATACTTTTTCGCAACCAGGTATATACACCTCAACCCGCACAATTCTACCACGAACCTTGCCTATAAGCAACATCATTTTCAACAAATTTTTTATTGCTTGGTAAATGGAAACGAAATTCACAAATATTTGCAAAAAAGTATACTTTTTTGTCAATAAGTATGGGGCAATGATCTCCATTGCGGGAGTGTGATGCGGGGTAAAAACCCCGTGACAAATGAAAGCGAAGGAGTAAAAAGCCTGGACGGGCGGCAAATCCTGCGGTGAGATCAGGAGATTCCCCCGCCATCAACATACTGTGGTAAATTATGGCTTCAGCTGCGGCAGGTGCGATTGCAATTACAGATGTTTTTGAACCTTGCTTCTGGCTGAATTTACTTTTTCGAACCGGTAACGCCTGTTACTGAATAACAGAATTGATACCGGGAGGAACAAACCATGCCAAGGAAAAAGATCGTGCGACAATTTCTAGCCATTGTTCTTGCGCTGTCATTGACAGGAAACCTTTTCATTCCGACGGCCCAGGCAGCGGAACTGACCACGCCTGTCGGCGAAACCCTCGCCTTCAGCGAATCGGAAGCGCTGGACATCGACACAAAGCTCTCGCCTCCGACGCAGGAGGAACAGGAGCCGGAGTATCTGGATACAGACATAGTGCGCATCTCCATTGTTCTGGAGCAGCGCCCTGCTATCCAGGTCTTTTCAAACGAACAGCTCGATGTGCAGGAGGTCTCCGCTTATCGTGACAGACTGCGGGTCTATCAGAGCCAGCTGTCCAAAAGGATTGAGGATCAGGTGCTGGACGGCAATTCACTGGACGTGGTGTGGAACCTGACTCTTGCGGCTAACATTATCTCGGCGAATGTTGAGTACGGCAAGCTGGATGCCATAGCGGCCATGGACGGTGTGTCCGAGGTCGTGATAGAGGATCAGTTCCTTCCCACAGAGGAAACAGATAGCCAGGTATATCCCTATGTGGCCACGTCATCAACCATGACCGGAACCACTACGGCGTGGGCCTCCGGTTACACAGGCGCAGGGACTCGCATCGCGGTGATCGATTCCGGGCTGGATACAGATCATCAGAGTTTCTCCGGGGATGGACTTATGTATGCTCTCGAGCAGGAGGCACAAAAGTCCGAAGATCCAGACAATTACATATCCGATCTGGATCTCCTGGATGCTGAGGAGATTCAAGGTGTCCTCACCCAACTTAATATTTTTGAAGCGCTCGAAGAAAGTGGTTGGGATGCAGATGATCTCTATTTAAGTGAGAAAGTCCCCTTCGCGTTCGACTATCTCGGATTTGATCTGGACGTGAACCACGAGGACGGGATGAGTGCAGGAGGACACGGCTCCCATGTGGCGGGCATCGCTGCGGCAAACCGTTACATTCTCTGCGAGGATGGCACGTATGCCGACGCTCTCACTAAGGTACATATGCAGGGTGTTGCTCCGGACGCTCAGCTTCTTGTGATGAAGGTCTTTGGCTCGAGCCAGAGCGGTGCCAGCGTCTCGGACTATATCGCTGCAATTGAGGACGCCATCACGCTGGGCGCTCAGGTGGTCAACCTTTCCATCGGCGGCGGAGTCGGATTTTCCCGCACCCGAGTTTATCAGGAGGTCATGGACGGTCTGATAGAATGCAACGCTGTGGTCGCTGTGGCTGCGGGCAATTTCGGCTTCTGGGGGTCGGGCAGCGGTGAAAGCGGAACTGACCAACTCCTGCACGACGATGATGTGAGCTATGACATGGTGGGTTCACCTGGCTCCTACACAAACGCTCTCACCGTGGCCTCCGCCGACAACTGCGGCGGCGTCGGCTTTTACCTCCAAGTGGGCGACGACATGATCCTTTATACCGAGCCCGGTTCCGAAGTCGCTGATCTGACTACCATAGCCTCCGATGATCCGATTCCATATATCTTCCTTGATGGTTATGGCACCTCGGATGATTTTGCTGCTCTGGGTGATGCCGTGGAGGGAAAGATTGTCGTTCTCTCAAGAGGCGGCAATATCACCTTCGCTGAAAAGGCGAATAACGCGGCGAAAGCCGGCGCAATTGCCACCATAATCTATAACAACGAGTCAGGTGTCATCAACATGGACCTGACCGATTACGACTACCCTGACATCCCCTGCGTTTCCATTACTCAGGACGACGCTGCTCTCTTCAAGGCAGCCGCCTCGAAGCTGGAGAGCGGCAGCGTGTATGAGGGATGCGTCACCGTCTCCGCCGACGTGGGCGAAGTGCTCAGCGACGGCCAATATACCATGAGCGAATTTAGCTCATGGGGCGTCCCAGGCTCACTGGAGCTCAAGCCAGAGATCACAGCGCCTGGCGGAAGCATCTATTCTGTTGATGGGGTCACTGAGGGCGGCGAGAGCTACGTTACCAACTCCGGTACCTCCATGGCTTCCCCGCAGGTAGCTGGCATGGTCGCACTGCTCAGCCAATACATCCGTCAGAAGGGGCTGGAGGAAAAGGCAGGCCTTACGTCACGTCAGCTGATCACAAGTCTCCTGATGGGCACTGCTGTTCCCATGGAGGATGGGGATGGCTACTACTCTCTGCTTCAGCAGGGTGCGGGTCTTGCCAACGTGGGCAGCGCGATCCAGTCGAAGCTGTATATCATGATGGATGAGGACGCAACCTCTGGCGCCTCTGACGGCAAGGTCAAAGCCGAAGTCGGGGATGACCCGGATAAGACCGGGATTTACACTTTCGGATTTACACTGTACAACTTGTCCAGCGAAGAAGTGGTGTATACTCTGCGGAGCGACCTGTTTACTCAGGCACTCACCACTCTCGATGGAACAACCTATCTGGATACGGCCACTAGGGCTCTGACTGCTGACGCTGCCTATGAGGTGGACGGCGTGAGTTACCTGACTGGCGCAGATATTGACTGCGACCTGAACGACGACGGCAAAACTGATGCCGAGGACGCGCAGATCATTCTGGACTACGTGGTTGGAGCACACGAAAAGCCCGACGGCAAGGCCGATTTAAATGGCGACGGGGCAATCACCACATACGATGCGCATCTGCTCCTCAAAGGCCTTGTGACCACCAATATTCTGCTTGAGCCGGAGTCCGAGGCACACGTCAATGTAACGCTTACGCTCACTGCAAGCGCTAAGGAGGAGCTTGATAAATATCCCTCCGGGGCGTATGTTGAGGGGTATATCTTTGTGGAACCGGCTTCCTCGGAGGATGGAGCTGAAGAGCCGACCTCCTCTATCCCGGTTCTTGGCTTCTATGGAAACTGGTCCGAGGCCTCCATGTATGACCGTACCTCCTATACTGACGCCCTCTACGGAGAGGAGATCGAGTCCTACACGGGACTTGCAACTAACTATCTTCTGCTGACCTATCCCAGGGATTCGCTCTATGATTACTGGGTCGGCAACCCCTACCGGGTGGAGGACAGCTTCCCGGAGGACAAAGCGGCCATCAACTCCGCCACTACAATTCTTGGTTATACTATCACCCTGATACGCAATGCCGGAGGTCTTGCATACTTTGTATCTGACGAGAGCGGCAATATCAAAGTCAGTGATGTGGCGCTCCAGGATCAGGCGTGCTACTTCTACTCTGATGGTAATTACAGCGCCTGGCAATACTACGATCACAGCGCATACGGTATCCTGATGGACGTAACGCCTGCCTCCCTTGGCTTTAGTGAGGGGGAGTCCTTTACCGTTGGCGTGGTAGCTGTGCCGGAATACTATGAGACGGCCGGCGACCTGACCACCGAACAGATTAAGGCTCTCATGAGCGACGGGACACTAGGTGCCGGGGCCTATCTTACTAACACCTTTGTGGTCGATGACACCCCTCCCAAGCTTGAGGATGTGAAGAAGTTGGAAAACGGAGACCTCCAGCTTAAGGTCCAGGACAACCAGTATGTGGCCGTAATTCAGATACTGGACTCGGCCGGAAGGAAGGTGCTGACAGAAACCGGCGTGGAGTCGGACAAAGCCGGCCAGGAGACTACCATCGAGATCGACCTTTCCGGGGTGCGGATCAACCACAGCTGTAAGGTGCTGATTGGCGATTATGCCGGGAACGAAACGGTCTATGACGTGGAATACTCCGGGGATGAGGACGAGATTGGCAGGATGTATGGCTTCACCGAGACCAGTGGGTCCCCGCGCGTGATAGAAATCACCCCCGATGAGCTGTACTACTCTTCCACCAGCAAATATGGTGGTATTGAGGTAGCCGAACAGGTGGACTTCACTGTGACGGCCGCTGAGTATGTGGGCGGATATGTCTATATGGCGGGTACCGACGGTGTCCTGTATGTGGCTCCCCACGGGGATTGGGCCAGTGCCATGCCGCTTTGTTCCTATACCGACACTACCAAACGCGTCTACGACATGGCTTTTAACTATAGTGACAGCACTCTCTACGCCCTGGGGAGCGACAACACCATCTACACCGTGGACCTGTACACAGGCGCTCTCAGCAAGGCATACACTATCACCGTAACGCATCCCAAATATGATAACTTTGCCACCTACAAGCAGCTGCTGACATTGGCCATCGACGATGACGGGAACTTCTACTCTATCACAAATGGCAATGGAAGCGTGTATGTCTACCTTTACAAATGGAATAACAAAAATGTTGAAGACGGATCCATCGACAACC
>CAYPMJ010000131.1:0-4948 GCA_964411785.1 uncultured Oscillospiraceae bacterium | reverse complement strand
CACGTCCGTAATGGACACTAGAACCTGAATCTAGCGAGTCTGCCAATTCCACCACTCGCGCATTGCCCCTCTATGATAGCACTTCACCCTCTGATTGTCAAGCACTTTTTCCGCGGAAAAGTTTTTTTGAGGGCACACAAGGCTCAGAACCGCAGTCCACACTCATTTCCCGAGGCTCCCCGCCCGATTCTCCGCCCTTAGAATAGTGCCGCCGCCAAGTACGGCATCCCCGTCATAGAAGACCGCCGCCTGGCCCGGGGTGACTGCCCGCTGAGGCCTTTCAAAGTCCACCCGTACAGCTCCGGGGCCTATCGGTGTGACGGTGGCGGAGCTGGCAGTCTGCCGGTAGCGGGTCTGAACGAAGGCACTGACAGGACCGTGCGGAGGGTCGAAAGCAATCCAGTTGACGCTGCCGGCAATGAGGCTTGAGGAGTAAAGGCCACTCTCAGGGCCAACTGTGACGGTGTTCCTCTCCATGTCCTTGTCAATCACATAGACGCGCTGTCCCGCTGAGAAGCCCAGTCCTCTGCGCTGCCCGATTGTGTAATGCACCGCCCCTTTGTGGCGGCCAACGACGCGCCCTTCCGTATCCAGGAGGTCTCCCGGCCGGCAGAGCTCCCCTGTGTACCGCTCCATGAATTTACCGTAATCTCCGTCCGAGACAAAGCAGATGTCCTGGCTGTCACGTTTCCCGGCATTGACAAAGCCCAGACCGGCCGCCAGCTCCCGGACCTCCGCCTTTCTGAGCTCGCCAAGAGGAAACAGCGTGTGGGCAAGCTGCTCCTGCGTCATAGCGTAATGGACATATGCCTGGTCCTTGCTCCCGTCGACGCCCCGCAGCAGCTGATATCTGCCTGTCCCCTGGTCGAACCGGATGCGGGCATAGTGCCCTGTGACGACCACGTCGAACCCCTTACTTCTGGCATAGTCCATCAGGTGACCGGCCCTCATGCAGCGGTTGCAGTCAAGGCACGGGTTCGGCGTTCCGCCCTCCATATAGACGCGGACAAACCTGTCCATGACCTCCCGGCGAAACTCCTGTGTGAAGTCCAGAACCGTGTGGGGGATGCCGAGCTCATATGAGACCCTGGCCGCATCCTCCATATCCCGCCAGGAGCAGCAGGTGCTCTCGCCCTGTCTGCCGGCGTCGTAATTGCTGAATTGCCGCATGGTGACGCCGGCACAGTCGTACCCGGCTGACTTCATAAGATATGCCGCCACTGAGCTGTCCACTCCGCCGGACATGGCGATCAAGGCTCTTTTACTCATAAGCTCTCCCCAGGGCTTAAAGGGCATGCGGGACGTCCCTTTAAGCGCAGCTTGTTATTCCGCAAAAAGCGGTGTCGACAGGTAACGGTCCCCTGTATCCGGGAACAGAACGACAATGCTCTTTCCCCTGGCCTCCGGGCGTCCCGCAATCTCCACTGCGGCCCGCAGCGCGGCTCCGGAGGAGATGCCCACAAGCACTCCCTCCTTACTGCCCACAAGCTTACCGAAGCTGAAGGCGTCCTCGTCGGTGACTGCGATGACCTCATCGTACACGGAGGTGTCCAGCGTGTCCGGGACGAACCCTGCGCCAATGCCCTGAATTTTATGCGCCCCGGAGCGGCCCTGGCTCAGTACCGGGGAGCTTGCGGGCTCAACGGCAATAACCCTGACAGAGGGCTTCTGCTCCCTGAGATATCTGCCCGCGCCGCTGACAGTGCCGCCGGTGCCGACACCGGCCACAAAGTAATCCACGCTGCCTCCGGTATCCTCCCATATCTCCGGGCCCGTGGTGTCGTGATGGACGGCCGGGTTGGCCGGATTGACAAACTGCCCCGGGATGAAGCTGCCGGGAATTTCAGCTGCCAGCTCATTTGCTCTGGCGATGGCCCCCTTCATCCCCTTTGCGCCCTCAGTCAGCACAAGCTCCGCTCCGTAGGCCTTGATGATCTGTCTGCGCTCCACACTCATTGTCTCAGGCATGACAATTATGATGCGATAACCCCTTGCCGCGGCCACAGACGCAAGACCGATCCCCGTATTGCCTGAGGTGGGCTCTATGATAACGGCCCCGGGCTTCAGCGCGCCCGAGGACTCCGCATCGTCAATCATGGCCTTTGCAATGCGGTCCTTGACGCTGCCGGCGGGGTTGAAGTACTCAAGCTTGGCTATTATCCTGGCCTCCAGGCCGAGCTGCTTTTCAATGTGTGTAAGCTCAAGCAGCGGCGTCCCGCCAATCAGCTGGTCGGCGACTGTGTAAATTCTGCTCATGGTTTATTCTCCTTCCCTTCACCAGGCTCAATGAGTCATCAGTTCCACTCACTCCATGATATTCATGATATCCCGCTTTGTGTTCGGTTCCGACATGATAACACCATTTACCTACTATGTCAATATTCTTTTCCCGGAATCCACCGATCTGCCTTGATTTACCTACCTGTTTATGGTACAATAAACACGCAGCGGCTATTGTACCTGATTTAAGGACGCGCTTTTAAGCGCATGGCCGGTTACAGGCAACCGCAGAGCGGCTGCTGTACCTGTCCTTAAGGCCGCGCTTTAAGCGCGCGGCCTTAGGGAAAACGTGAAAGGGAAGGCTCTATATGATATCTACAAGAGGTCGTTACGCACTCAGAGTTATGATTGACCTTGCGGAGCATGACAGGGGCGACTATATCCCGCTTAAGGAGGTCGCCGAGAGGCAGGAGATCTCCAAAAAGTACCTTGAGATCATCGTCAGAAGGCTGGTGAACGGGAAGATGCTCATCGGCGTCAGCGGCAGGGGCGGGGGGTACAAGCTGTCCAGAAGGCCGGACGAGTACACCGTCGGGGAGATTCTGGAGCTCATGGAGGGATCCCTGGCGACCGTTGCATGTCTTACCGATGACGCGGAGCCGTGCAGCATGGCCGACAGCTGCAGGGTATTGCCCATGTGGATCGAGTATGACAGGATGTCCCGCGACTACTTCTATGGAAAAACTCTGGCCGACCTCAGCAGATAGCCGTAAGGCGCGGCGCTTTATCTTCCAGAATATGCAGCACTTTGTAACATATCTTAAAATTTTGCCGGGGACTATTGCAATTCATGAAGTACGGTGGTATGATAGTCGCGTAAAACCTACTAAAATGCTATGTTAAAGGAAGGAGAGGCCTCTTCAATGATATATGCGGACAATGCCGCCACAACAAAGCTGTCCCCCGCTGCGCTGGCGGCCATGATGCCATGTCTCACAGAGGACTATGGCAATCCGTCCTCACTCTATGACTTTGCCACAAGGGCCAAGGCAGAGCTGGAACGCGCGAGGGCGGATGTGGCTCACAGCCTCGGCGCTGAGCCGGGAGAGATATTCTTCACGTCCGGAGGCACCGAGAGCGACAACTGGGCGCTCAGGGGCGTGGCGGACGCTCTGAAGAGAAAAGGAAAGCACATCATAATCTCCGCTGTGGAGCACCATGCGATTCTTCACACAGGTCAGTGGCTCAGGAAGCACGGCTTCGAGGTGGAGGAGCTTGAGGTTGACTCACTGGGAGTTGTTCACCCGGAGGTTCTTAAAAAGGCCCTGCGCCCTGACACGATCCTGGTGTCAGTCATGCTGGCCAACAATGAGATCGGCACTATTGAGCCCATCGGGGAGCTTGCCGCGGCTGCCCACGAGAACGGGACGTTATTTCACACCGATGCCGTCCAGGCTGTCGGGCACATCCCGGTGGATGTAAATAAGCTGGGAGTGGACATGCTCAGCCTGTCGGGTCATAAGTTCCACGGTCCAAGGGGTACGGGGGCGCTGTATATCAGAGCCAGATCCCCGATTCTGCCCTTCATCCAGGGCGGCGGACAGGAGCGGAACCGTCGCTCCGGTACGGAAAATGTGGCGGGAGCGGTGGGACTTGCCGCTGCCCTCACGGAGCAGTGTGCCGGCATGGAGGAGCGGATCACGCGCATCTCAGCTTTGCGGGACAGGCTCATCGCCGAGATAATGAAGCTGCCCGGAACGCGTCTCACCGGCGATCCGCACAACCGGCTGCCCTCCATTGCCTCCTTTACCTTTGAGGGCATTGAGGGGGAGTCCATACTGCTGCAGCTTGACGCGCGGGGCATATGTGTCTCCAGCGGCTCCGCCTGCTCCTCCACGTCCCTGGAGCCGTCTCACGTCCTTCTGGCCATCGGTCTTCCCCACGAAATTGCCCACGGCTCTGTCCGTATAAGCCTTGGAGATGACGTGACTGAGGAGGACATTGATTCCATTATAAAAAATCTGACAGAGGTCGTCAACAATCTCAGGGCGATGTCCCCCGTGTGGGACATGGACGCCCAGAAGCCTCTTTGGTAAGGGAGAAAACGCTATGATTTATTCTGAAAAGGTTATGGATCACTTCAACCACCCCCGGAATGTGGGGGAGATAGATGATGCCGACGGCGTCGGGACCGTGGGCAACCCCGTCTGCGGCGATATAATGAAGATGTTCCTCAAGATTGACAACGGTACCATCACAGATGTGAAATTCAAGACCTTTGGCTGCGGCTCCGCCATAGCCACATCCTCCATGGCGACTGAAATGATAAAGGGGAAGAGCATCGAGGACGCCATGACTCTGACCAATGCCGCTGTGGCGGAGGCCCTGGACGGTCTGCCCGCCCACAAGATGCACTGCTCTGTCCTGGCGGAGGAGGCTGTAAAGGCGGCCCTGGCCGATTACTATACAAGGCGGGGTGAGCCTGTGCCGCCGGAGTGCGTGGTCGAGGAATCCTGCGATTCATGCCACACATCATAAAAGGGCGATGGACTTTCCCTCGGCACACCATTTCCCGTATCCGCAGCGCCTTCGCGCCGTCTGCGGCTTTCAATGCCTGAAATAAAAAAGCACGGCTTTTTAAGGCGGATATCCGTAAAACAGATTGAGACCCAGATTACGAAATTAGCATCTGTCAGACGCGTTCGGTTTACGAAAGAGAGATGGGGAA
>CAYPMJ010000130.1:0-5021 GCA_964411785.1 uncultured Oscillospiraceae bacterium | reverse complement strand
TCTTAGCTTCGCCTCGCACTCAGCCGGCACGGCGTTTGAGACGGAACCGCCCTTCATCGACACCAGAATACATTTATCGCCCGTCTCCGGAGCCGCCGACACCGTCATGTCAAGCTTGCCCTTCTCGCCGTTTACAAGTGGGAAACAGGCGTCCGGGGTGAATACCTTCGGGGGGAAGGTGTAATTTTCAAGATACCACTCTATGTCCGATGAGCCGTTCTCCTCATCGCTCCCGAGGATCAGCTGCACGCTCCTTTTAAGCGGTATGCCGAGCTCCTGCACCGCCCTTAACGCGTAGAGCGCCGTCACCGCCGGGCCCTTGTCGTCGGCAACGCCCCTTCCGTAGAGCACGCCGTTTTCACAGACCATCCTGAATGGCTGTGTCTTTGCCCACACTCCCGCCGGCGGAACCACGTCCAGGTGCGCCAGTATACCAAGCTCCGGCTCCCCCTCGCCCAGTGTTATGACGCACACCCTGTCCCCCAGTATCTTCCCCGCAAGCCCGTAGCACTCTGCCATCCCCAGAGCCGCCTCCAGTGCGCTCTTAGGGCCCGGCCCATAGGGCGCAAAGCGGCTCTCCGGCCCCTTCGTGCTGTCCACCGCCACAAGGGCCGCTATATCGTTCGCCAGCGCCGCGGCGTTCAAGTCAAAAAACTCGACAATCCGTCTGTCCATTTTTCTGTCCCAACCTCCACTTCTCCCGGCAAGGCTCACCCTGCCGGCCTTGCCCTTTAGTTTACCACATTTTAAGGTCCAGGTAAAGACCTTTTAATCTAAGTCTCATCTTCATTCCTCCGTCTTTTTCCTGTACTTATCTTCTTGCGTTCAGGCGGAAAATGGCTTATACTCTATTTAAAGCATAAGGAGGCGGGATATATGAATTTCTGGGGACATCTTCGAACGGTGGCAAAGCACCGGCATCTTGTCATGTGCGGCTGCTTTAAGGTCGGACTTTACCGGCAGGGCCTCACCCACGACCTCTCCAAATTCTCTCCCACCGAGTTCTGGCCCGGTGTGCGCTTCTATCAGGGCGACAGAAGCCCGAACGCGGCTGAGCGTGAGCAAAACGGGTACTCCGTTGCCTGGATGCACCACAAGGGCCGGAACCGTCACCACTTTGAGTACTGGACCGACGTCACCCCCGGAACCAAGCGCTACACCCCCGTCCCCATGCCCACAAAGTACCTTGTGGAGATGTTCATGGACCGCATAGCCGCCAGCAAGACGTACATGGGCCAGAGCTATACCGACGCCTCAGCGCTGGAGTACCTTGAGCGCGGTGAGCGCCCGGACATGCACCCCGACACCTACCGCAAGCTCCACTTTCTCCTCACCCTTTTAGCTGAGCGCGGGGAGGCTGAGTCCTTCGCCTTCATCCGCGACCACGTCCTAAAAGGCGAGGACTTCCCCACTAATGCAGAAGGTCACCTTTGAGCTTAAAACACTTTAAGCTTAAAGGTGACCTTGATTTTTTCTTCCACAGGACAATCTTTCGCGGCGGAGAGTCTTATTTTACGGCGTGTAGACCAGAAGTGCGCACTCGCCATTGCTGTCATATACCGTGACATCGTACCCTGCTTTGGTAAGCTCCTCAAGCTCCGCACTGTCTATGACCGCAGCCACAGTCCCGTCTGAGAAATAGTAGACCTCACGAGCTGCCGCCTCATCAAGCTCCTCCGGGAAGATGCCGGCGTATACAATAGCGCCAAAGTAAGCCTTCGCCAGCTCCTCTGCTGTCTCGTACCTCTCGCAGTAGATTGAAGCGCCCTGGGTGAGGTCCGCGACACTTCCGTCATTATCAAAGCTCCCCCCGCCCATCTTATCGTCCGCGCCGTCCTGTGCGGCCTCATCGGCCTCGCCTGCTCCGCTTAGGCCGTTATCCTTAAGTTCCTCATCGCCGTTCGATAAAATATAATCTCTCGCCTCCACGCCCTCGGCTTCCTCCACCGCGGCATACATGGCAGCGTCCTTTGGCACGGCGCTCCCTCCGCTCTTTCCAAGGAGCGTGACACCCGTCATTAAGACGGCAAAGCACGCGGCAGCGGCTAAGGCGCTCACATAAATGCGCTTTCTTCTTTGGCTTGCCTTCACGGCGCGAACCTTCTCCATGACGCTGTTTACAAGCTCCTCCGGCGGGTCTATCAGCTCATTCTCCCCCGATAGGTCTCCCGGTAAATCTCCCGATAAATTGCCGTCTGCAAAATTAAGAAAGTCCGGGCCGCTTAAGGCGTCATCGCGCATAAGCTTGTGTACAGCGGTGTACACCTTAAGAAGGGATGAGCACTCATCGCAGCCTGCAACGTGTGAGAGCAGGGCGTCTTTCTTATCATCTGACAGGCAGCCGTCCACAAGGAGGCTCAGCTGCTCTTTTATTCTCTCATGCTCTAAACTCTCATGCTCCATACTGTCACGCTCTGCCATCATCGCGCCCTCCTTTCCGCTTTTTCTTATCTTTAGACTGTCCCGGGTGCTCAAATGTTCCGCTTCTTTGCAAAACTTCCGCAAGAGCAAGCCGGGCTCTTGAGAGTCTTGACTTAACTGTTCCCTCCTCAAGCTTCAGGCGGGAGGCGATCTCGGCGTAGCTGAGCCCTGATAACTCCCGCATGACAAGGATCTGACGCTTTTCATAGGGGAGCGAGCACAGAGCGTCCGCAATTTCGCATCGAAGCTCCATCTTCTCAAGAAGCTCCTCAGGGCCCGGGTCAGGGTCGGGAAACTGCCTTTCTTTGTCCTCTTCCTTATCTTGCTCATCATCTATGGGGACATCCGCCCTGCGGTTCTTTTTAAGAAAATCCATGCTGGCGTTGTACGTAAGGCGATAGAGCCAGACGGAAAGTCTACTCTCGCCTCTGAAGGAGGATAAATTTAAAAACGCCTTTAAAAACACCTCCTGGGACACATCAAGGGCGTCCTCCCTTGAGGAAGTGAGCTTTAACGCCAGGTTGTAGACGTACTTTTGCTGAGCTCTTACTATCTCCTCAAAGGCGGACTCATCGCCCCTCTGAGCTTTTTTAATGAGAATAAGCTCTTCATCCCTGCTCACGTCTTCTCCCCCTCTCCCAGCTGCTTAAAAAGTCCAGCATCTCCTGCGCGGCGGTGCGCACATCCTCTAAGGTGGAAACGTCCATTATACGTCTTCTAAACCAGGCGGCCTCCGGCATGCCGCGGATGTACCAGGCAAGGTGCTTTCTCGCCTCAAGTATGGCGCACTTCTCACCTTTATACTCTGTCGCCATCTCAATCTGCCGGAGAGCTATCCTTATTCGCTCATCAAAGCAGGGCTCCGGACTCACCGTTTTCCCCTCTAAAGCCTCGGCCGCGCCTTTAAATATCCAGGGTGAACCCATGGCGCCCCGACCGATGACCGCCATGTCGGCTCCTGTCACATCCAGAATCTTCACAGCGTCCGACGGTGTAAAGACATCCCCGTTAGCCAGAACCGGAATGCTGACCTCCTCCTTGACCCTCCTGATTATGTCCCAGTCAGCCCGGCCCGAGTACATCTGCACTCTCGTGCGGCCGTGGACCGTAACTGCCGACGCCCCCGACTCCTCGCACATCTTCGCAAATTCTACGGCGTTCACATGGCCCAGGTCAAAGCCCTTCCTGAACTTCACCGTCACGGGGACGCTGCTTGCCATGACGACCGCCCTTATAATCTCGGAGGCCTTGTTGATATCCAGCATGAGCGCGGAGCCGTCGCCGGACTTTACTATCTTGCCCACAGGGCATCCCATGTTTATATCTATAAGCCTGGCGCCCGTCTCAGAGCAAACCCTCCTTGCGGCCTCGCCCATGCACTTTACATCAGACCCGAATATCTGAACTGAGGTAATCCCCCGATCCCGGGAGGTGTCCATCAGCTTCTCAGTTTTCTTATCATTAAAAGTAAGCGCCTTTGCGCTAACCATCTCCGTTGTGCAAAGCTCCGCCCCGAATTCCCGGCAGATCTGCCGGAACGCCGCGTCCGTAACTCCCGCCATCGGCGCAAGCGCCAGCCTGCCCTTTAACTCAAGACCGCCAATCCGCATAAGCCCCTCCTTCCTGTCAAGGCCTATTTTAAGCAATTAACCCGCCTTTGTCAATCACGTGTCAGGCGGAAGACTTAATTTAAGCTCATTAGGAACGTGGACAATTTTAAGTTGCGTAAAAATATATTTTAGTATATAATAGTTTTGAGGATAAGGGGGGATGACGGTGAAGACCGGTGACGACAGAGAGCAGAAGCTTTTGCAGCACGTACTTAAGTACACAGCGAAGGACACAGTTTTCCGCAACCTTTTCGGTCGGCGGGAGTACCTCTTTCAGCTATACAAGGTGCTGCATCCCGAGGACACGGTGTCGACGGAGGCTGACCTCACCTACGAGACGCTGGAAAATGTGGCTACAAACAACATGTACAATGACCTCAGCTTCAGAGTCGGAGACAGGCTGTTGATACTTGTGGAGCAGCAGAGCACATGGACGCCCAATATCATCTTAAGATGCGTCATGTACCTGCAGCAGATTCTTAAAGACTATTTCAGCTCCACAAATCAGAGCCTGTACTCAAGGACTCCCGTGAGATTCCCGGAGCCTGAGCTCTATGTGCTCTACACAGGGCCGAACAAGGTGCCGGAGAGCATAAGCTTCTCCCAGACCTATTTTGGCGGGAAAAAGACGGCGCTGGAGGTATACGTAAAGGTCATAACAGACAGCGTCCAGGGCGACATTCTCAACCAGTATGTGACATTCACCAGAATTCTGACAGAGCAGGTGCATCTTTACGGCCGCTCCCGAGAGGCGATTGCGGAGACGATACGCATTTGCACAGACAAGGATATATTGAAAACGTACCTTATGAATATGAAAAAGGAGGTTATTGACATCATGACTACTCTCTACGATCAGGAGACTGTTCTTCGCGACTTCATCAACAGCGAGCACGAGAGGCATAGAGCCGCGGATGAAGCAAGAGGAGAAGCAAGAGGAGAAGCAAGAGGAGAAGCAAGAGGAGAGGCAAGAGGAATCGGAATCGGAGA
>CAYPMJ010000129.1:0-5027 GCA_964411785.1 uncultured Oscillospiraceae bacterium | reverse complement strand
CATACACGCTATAAGCTTATCCCTCATATCCAAGCCTCCTTCAATCAGTGCAGCGATAAAGCACTCTCACTTTTTCATATAATCATAATATAGGTCAGATGTTCTGTCAACCAATTTGCAGCTGTTTTCCATGATAAGATGCGTTCTGAGACTGCACAGAGCCGATTATGCATCGCATGTGCAAATAAAGCTCTGCTCAGGGCTTTGCATATGTGTATAATCCGACGCTATATTGCTCCTTTCTCGGGCAGTATGTTGATCCGCCCGGTATTCTTCATAAGGAGGCGTCTTCCCCGTGGAGGATGCTCGCCTGACCTTTGCCTCTCCGCCTCCCTCTATAATATATAACGAAATTCCGGCCCGATTTTGGACACTGTTTGAAAAAATTTTTTGCAGCAGTGCGCATTTTTCTGTGTGCACTGTCTATTGGTAATTTTCCAGGCAGATTTAATCATTTCCACGCCAAAGCGCTATGGGGCAAGGCGCTTTCAGCTCAGGACCGGCCCTGCCACTCCGGCGGATTGTCCCAGAGTGAATCCCCTTCCGCGTCTGACCCGAGTACCGCGGACACAAGCGTATGCTCACCCGGCTCAAGGGACGCGCGGAGAGTCGGGATCACCGTTCGCTGGTACATAAGATTTGTGTCCGGAGATGCGTACACCGCCTCGGCGCTCTCCCAACCGGACAGGGACAGTATCCCGCTTGTGCCCCAGGATGCGTGTCCGAGAATTCCGGCTCCTTCTCTCAGAATTTTCAGCAGCTCCTCTGTGCCGACCTCCCTGGCGATTGCAAATCCGCCATCGGCGGCCTGGAGAGGCCGGCCATTTCTGATGTGATGGACCCTGATATGCCAGTCAGATACAGGTATGAGCTCTGTCTCTATGGTCACGTCCTGATATGGCGACCAGGTGGAGCTCAGCTTCCTGGCGTCCATGTCCCAGCTGTCGCAGCCAAAACGGGGACGCCAGTAAAGGCCGTCATCGCTGACGGCGAGCACGCTGTCAAAGGCCCCCTGGGCAAGTCCCATCAGTCCCCTGGGCACACTGAAGGAAAACAGTGTGGAGTATACGAATTTTTCGTACTTCGCCTCCCCGTGGGCGTGACCGGGACAGTGGTTCCCTCCCTGAAACGCCTGGACATGGGTCCCTCTCCCGTTCCTTACAAGCAGCATCCGGCTGTGCTCCTCCACAAAGCGCTCCGGTACATTCATCTCCCGCTCCTCCGTCTGCCAGAATGGGTGGTCCTCCGGCAAAGCCAGCGGAAGAAACGCTTTCATGCCCCAGTACGGGGAACCGGGCGCGTTATATTCGTCGGCCATCAGCAGGTTCGGATAGCCATAGCCTATGGAGAGAGTTCCGTCACGCCGGAATATTGGACGCGAGAGCCACCTGCGAAGGTTCCCCAGCAGCAGATGCTTCATCTCCCCGTAACCCACAGCAGCCGTGTCAGCTCCCGCAAACGCCAGCGCGCCGAAGAAGCTCCCCTGGGCAAAACGGTATGTCAATGACCGGCCGTAGGCCAATGCCTCACCTGCCACGTCAAACCACGCCGCAAACCGTGGTGCAAACTGCTTTGCGCGCTCAATGTACACATTCCGCTGCTTATCTCCGATGCAGCGCCCCAGTACAGCACAGAGAAGTCCGTCAAAATGAAACTCCCACGGCGTGTAGTAGTCCCTCTGGGCCGGCGCGTCAAAATACCACCCGTCAGCTTCATAGTGCTCCTCAAGCAGTGCGATATCCTCCTCAAGCGCCCCGCGGGAATATTCAAGCCCGCTGGCGTCAAGGCCGATATTGACAAGCAGACGGAAAAACCGCCAGTTATTCCGCGGCATATCGTGCCGGTTTATCCCATCAAGCCAGCGGAGCACCCGTTCCCTCTCCATCTCAGAAAAGGGCTCCCAGAATCGCTCCGGCGTCAATGCCATGCCGAACCCTATGGCGGCGCACTCCACCATCCTCTGGTCGCTGTCGCCTATCCAGCCCCAGAATTCCGGGTGGTCGGGATCAGTGCCGTTCTTAAGGCCCTGGGACCACAGCTCCCAGTACCTGTGCCCCGCATCTCCACCTGCCGCGAGCAGCGGAAAAATTGCCCAGAGAGGTCTTGACCACGCCTCCATGTCGGCTATTCTGCCCGGATACACAGCGCCCGAGTCCCCCAGCCTCAGAAGAGCTCTGCCCTCGCTCATACGCGGGACAAGCGGATCCAGGAGCGCCGTCAGCGTGCGCTCCATGTCCTGTCTTGTACGAAGGGTAATCCCCGCACCATTCATTTTCCCGCCTCCATATCCGGCGCCCAGAACAGGAGCTTCTCCCCGCGGAGCTTGCCCACCGCCTCAATATAGAAGTAGTCTGCGTAATTCATCGTTATATGGCGTCCCGATACCTCATGGTAAGCGGTGGTGCACTTATGCAAAATTGCCGGCGTGCTGTCCGACCAGTCGGCGCATGGCGCCAGGGCTGTCAGAAGTCTCACTGCTCCTTGGAGGTAACGCCCGTCCCCGGTCATGGATGACAGCGTCAGAAGTCCGCTCGCGGCGATGGCCTGAGCGGCGTTGTCAAGAACGTCCGGAGAAGCGGGCTGACGGAAATCGCAGCGGAGAAGCCCATCCTCCGGAATCTCACCGAGAAGAAAATCGGCGGCTTTTTTCGCTCCCTCCAGGTAGCGCTCCTGACCGGAGAGCATTGCGCTCAGCGTAAAGCCGTACACTGCCCACGCCTGTCCCCGTGACCAGACGGAGCCGGACGCATAGCCCTGCCCAGCCGGGCGGGACAGGACCTCTCCCGTATCCGGATCGAAGCACACGATATGGCAGACGCTCCCGTCCTCCCGCTGGAAGCAGCGAAGAGCGGTGTCGGCGTGTCTGCGGGCGATGAGGCTGAAGCGCGGGTCGCCTGTCTGACGGGTGGCCCAGTAGAGAAGCGGCAGATTCATGAGGCAGTCAATAATCGCCCAGCCCTCATTTCCCGAACCGTTCCAGGCGCGGATAAAGCCGTTGGGATTAAATCGTGAGGCGAGAGTCATCGCGGCAAAGAGAGTTCTGTCATAGCTTCTCTCAGAGCCCGTGAGGGCCGCGTCAACACCGGAGCTTATGAGCCACTGAAATCCGACGTCGTGGTCCAGCGTTCTGAAGCTGCCAAGCGCCTCGTCCATAAGCTCCTCAGAGCGGACAGCCTCACGCTTATACATCTCATCGCCCGTGAGGCGGTACGCCTGCCACATCGTCGCCGGCCAGAAGCCGTTTGTCCACCAGCGGATGCCATTTGGCTTCCACCGGCCGTTCTCGGTGGAATAGGGTATGAAGCCGCAGCTCTCAGCAAGCTCCACGGCATGTACAAGCTTCCATGCGATTTTCGCCGCGACGCGATCGGTCCATTCGGATACTTCCATCTGTAAATCCTCCTGTATTTTTATTTAAGGGAGTCTATATAAATAATCAGGCGAGGGCGATTTTGAAGAGCCTCCATTGAGTAATCGCCCATTCTCATTGCCCGCACAATTACACGAAAAGGCTATCACACAAACCATGTTTTGTCAACGTCACACAAGGCGCGGATATCGCTTTAAGCCTGAGGTGAGGCGGAGGAAAAACTTCATTGACACAAAATGGAACCGGTGGTAATATACTGTCTGGAAGGGTAATCCGCTAAGGCCCGGAGGAGCGGCGGGGGGTCACGGGCCGGCGCCTCTTATGGGAACGCCCATAGGGGGCGTTTAGCTTTCCCGGAAATAAGGATTGATTTTAATGCAGAGGTGCATATAGGTGTTCAATGAAATGCGTGAGACAGTGGCGGCATACAGAGCCAGGGATCCCGCTGCCCGCTCCGCGCTGGAAATACTGCTGCTTTATCCCGGCGTCCGCGCGGTGCGGAGCCACAGAAGAGCCCACTGGCTTTGGGAACACAACCTTAAATTTCTTGCAAGATATGTCTCCATGCGGAGCCGGAAGAGAACAGGAATTGAGATTCACCCCGGCGCTAAGATCGGAAAGCGTCTCGTCATAGATCACGGCATGGGCATAGTCATTGGCGAAACTGCGGAGATCGGGGATGACGTACTTCTCTACCAGGGCGTTACCCTGGGCGGAACCGGCAAGGAGCAGGGCAAGCGTCACCCCACAATAGGGAATAATGTACTCATCGGCTCAGGCGCAAAGGTGCTGGGCCCCTTCACGGTCGGCTCCGGCGCACGGGTGGCGGCGGGAGCTGTGGTACTCAAGGCCGTTCCGCCGGATTCCACAGCCGTAGGCGTTCCGGCGCGGGTTGTGAAAATTGCCGGGAAGCGCGTTGACTATGCCGCGGAGGTGGACCAGATCCACGTGGAGGATCCGGTGCAGATGGAGCTCTCAGAGCTGAGGCTGGAGCTGGAACGAATGAAGGAACGTCTTCTGAATTCTCAGGAGAACACTTGAACACGGAGGAAAATGTATGTATCTGTACAACAGCGCCACTCACAGAAAAGAAGAATTCAGGACACACACACCCGGGCATGTGGAGATGTACACCTGCGGCCCGACGGTCTATCACTTTGCCCACATCGGAAATCTCCGCAGCTATATCATGGAGGACGCGCTGGAGAAGCTGCTTCGCTATTCCGGGTTTGATGTGAACCGCGTTATGAACATCACCGATGTGGGGCATCTCACAGATGACGCGGACAGCGGCGAGGACAAGATGCTCAAGGGCGCGAGGCGCGAGCACAAGACAGTGATGGAGATAGCCCGGTTTTATACCGACGCGTTCTTCGCCGACCTGGCAAAGCTCAACATTAAAACACCGGATGTGGTGGAGCCGGCCACCGAGTGCATACAGGACTACATCCGCATCATCTCAGCCCTTCTTGCAAAGGGGAGAGCATATATAGCCGGCGGCAACGTGTACTTTGACACCTCCACCCTGGAGCGGTACTATATCTTCAACGACCATGACGAGGAGAATCTGTCGGTGGGCGTCCGAGAGGGTGTGGAGGAGGATTTGAACAAGCGGAACAGGAATGACTTTGTGCTGTGGTTCACCAAATCCAAGTTT
>CAYPMJ010000128.1:0-5125 GCA_964411785.1 uncultured Oscillospiraceae bacterium | reverse complement strand
GAGGCTCTGGCCGAGGCGGAGGGGTGTTCGTATAAGGTCCCCTGCGCTCCACCATTGGACGCATATCCGAACCCTATGTTGTGTGGGGAACGGTGTTCGTCCAAACCAGAATCCACCCTTTACCATGACGGTAGAGGGTGGACTTTTTTACTCTGCTTCTCCGATATAGCCATTGTTTTGCGCGATACGGAGGGCCATGTCCAGAGAGATTTATCCTTATTTTGAAAGGCTTTCCTCGCTTTTATAACACGCTTATATTTTAATGTTCTGCATCCGTTTTTGCATATATTTCCACAAGGTTTTTCAGCATCTCCACCGTCTTGTCCATCTGCTGGACACTTGAAAGCTCATAGGGGCCGTGGAAGTTGCAGCTTCCCGTCCCCAGGTTGGGGCAGGGGAGGCCCATGTATGACAGCCTTGCACCGTCCGTGCCGCCTCGCACCGGCTTTATGTTGGGCTCCAGCCCTGCAAGGCGCATCGCTTTTGCTGCGTTGTCTATGAGATGCATGCAGTCTTTAAGCTTATCTCTCATATTGTAATAGCTGTCGCGTATGGATATTTCCACGCCGGCGGTCGGGTGGGCAGAGCCTACAGCGGAGGCAGCCCTGGTGAGACGATCCTTCCTCTCATTAAAGCGGTCCATGTCGTGGTCACGGATTATGTATTCCATCTCCGCGTACGCTGTCGTCCCCTCAAGCCTGTCCAGGTGGTAGAACCCCTCATACCCCTCCGTCCTGGCGGGTATCTCATCCTCAGGGAGCATACTGTTGAGCTCCTGGGCTATGAGCAGCGCGTTTTCCATAATGCCCTTCGCACTTCCCGGGTGCACAGAGACGCCCTTTATTTTCACCTTCACCGCAGCTGCGTTGAAGTTTTCATACTCAACTCCGCCCGCCAGATCCCCGTCCAGGGTGTACGCGTACTTTGCGCCGAAGCTCTTCACATCAAAGTGATCCGGGCCCTCGCCGATCTCCTCATCCGGTGTGAAGCCTATACTCAAAGGCCCGTGCAGGATGGTATCATCACTCATCAGCTCTTCACACAGCGTCATTATTTCCGCTATGCCCGCTTTGTCATCAGCGCCAAGCAGTGTGGAACCGTCGGCAGTTATCAGCGTCTCACCCTTCATCCTGATAAGCTCCGGAAATTCAGATACCCTGATTACCCGTCCCTCCTTCGGAAGATGTATGTCCCCGCCGTCGTAATTTTCATGGATTACAGGCTTTACTCCCTCTCCGGTAAATGCAGGTGAGGTGTCCATGTGGGCGAGAAAACCAAGCGCCGGCGCGTTCTCAAACCCGGGTGAGGGAGGAATTTTCGCAGTCACTATGCAATACTCATTGACTGACACGTCCTTTACGCCTAGCAAGCTCAGCTCATCTGCAAGTGCTTTTGCCATGTCCCACTGTCGGCTGGTCGATGGTGTTACACCCTGCCCCTCCGCTGACTCTGTGGGTATTTTCACATATTTAAGAAGTCTTTCATATGCCAGCATTTTTATCTCCCGCTTTCTTAAGTATCGTCTGCCCTGACGCAGAGTCTTCCTGTCCCTCTTTACAGTGAAACCGGAGGCCTGTCGCCTCCGGTTCCTCTCTGAACTTCAGTCTGCCATGGCGTTAAGCTTGGCATCAATTCTGCTCTTTTTGTGCGCCGCATTATTCTTATGGATCAGGCCCTTTGCGGCTGCTTTATCGACGCATCTGACGGCAACTTTATAGGCACTCTCGGCCTCGGCGCGGTTTCCGCCGGATACGGCCGCGTCAAACTTCTTCAGTACTGTCTTCAGCTCGGATTTATCGCTCTTGTTGCGCATGTTCCGAACTCCACCAATAAGGACGCGTTTCTTTGCAGATTTAATGTTAGGCATTTACTGGCCACCTCCTCCTATAAAGTCACGATACCGTGCGGGTAGTTATTTTAGCATTTTCTTGCAGGAATTGCAAGGGCTTTTTTCTGATTTTTATTATTTTTTTGTCTCTTTCCACAGACTGACGCCAGATGGGGATTATTCTTCCCCTTCAGAACTCCTCGCGCGTTATTTTGTCACATATCCTTTTCGTCCACTCCTTCTGACGCGGATACTTTTTCAGAAGCCATCCAATGGTGATATTGTACTCTTTAATTGCCATATCCTGCTTCCCGAGCTTGCTGTACACATCCGCCAGAAGCTCCCGGCAGCTCAAGGTGTCCTTAAAGGATTCGCCTCTGAAGCGCACAGCGCGCTCAAGACACTCCTCTGCCAGGGGCTCTGCCTTTGCGTAATCCTTTTTTGCCATCAGGATATCTATGTAGAAGCATTGAAATTCGTTTGGGTAGAAGCCATTTTTCAGAAAATCCGGCATTTTTTCCTGTATTTCATGATAGACGGCCTCCGCCTCATCCGTTTTTCCGGAGGAAAACAGAACCTTTCCCTTCTCAAGAAGACAGAACGCCCGAAGACGTTCGAATCTCAAAGTGCTCTCCTCCTGCATCCTTGCTCTCTCAATTGCCAGCTCAGCGTTTTCAACCGCCTGACAGGCCATCTGCAGGGCTGTCTTGTAGTCACGGTCATACCGGTACAGTCTGGACTCCTTTCTGTATGCCTCACCCAGATAGAAGTGACGCAGGGCGAAAGAGTCCGGACACCTTCGCATCATATCGAATCCCCTCTGATACCAGCCCCTTGCCTCCCTGAAATCCAGGGAATTATGGTAAACTGCAGCCACCCTGAGGGCTATCCATGCCGTCGTCGGGTGGGGTTCCCCATAGTACTCGCTGACGGCGCAGTAAAGCGTCTGCGCACAGCCCTTGGCCTCCTCAAAATACTCGTTAAGCCACAGGAAAGTAATAAGCTCGTCGAAGGCCTCGCACAGCCACGGCGCAGGCTTTGGAAAGGCCCTTATCATGGCGAATACATAGGGCTCCAGGCCCTGATTTTCTATGTGAGTTCTGCCCCATGTATCTCTCCCGTCAGTCAGCTCTCCACGCAGATAGCTGTGCAGCCCGGTGAGAAGTCTGCCGCAGTTTAAACAGGAGGGCCTGAAGACTATTCGCGCCGATTCAGCGATTATCGGATGCAGAATAAGCATGTGGTCCTTCCAGTTTTCATCCCAGGCTGTCTGGACAAACATGTCGATGTTAAGCTGCTCTATGGTTTCGTCCCGGATTCCCGTGACAGCCTTGAACATGGCCTTCGGTATCCCCTGCACAGGCATGATTGACAGGTAGGTCATGGCCTGTTTCTCCTCTTTTTTCAGTGGAAACCGCCTGAATATACCCCTTTTAAAGTCCTCGAAGCCTTTGAATTTCATCTCAGGGTCGTGAATTCTCTGCTGCATCATCAGCGTGTGGCCCTGCACCAGCGTCCTGTAGCGCTCAATACTCTTTATTTCCTCAGGCAGCAGCTCCCTTGTACGGTAGGCCTCTGTAAATTCCAGCCACTCCTCCCGTGACTTAAGCTCCCGCACCTCGATCCCCTGATAATCTCCCCAGAGGGCAGGGTTCCTTCTTGTGGTAACAATCAGGTCACAGGGGAGTGAAAATACCGTCCGCATGTTCTTGTCTTCCCTTATGTTGCAGTCGTCAATGACAAGGAGAATGCGCTCCTTTTCAGCGATCTTATGTAAAATGGCGCATTTTACCTGAAAATATTTCCTCTGGCTCCCGTACTCATCTGTGCTGTACTGGAGGTTTGATATCTGGACGGCAAAATCGTCCGTCAGCATCCCCTGCATGGTGGAGGAAAAGCTCAGAAACAGGATATGGCTGTAGTCTGCCATATGCTCCCTTACATATGCCCTGGCCAGAGCGCTCTTCCCGATTCCGCCGATTCCGTAAAGCACAACCGGACCTGCCTTTTTCTCCAGGGCCGCACGTATTTCGTCAAGATAGTCTCTGCGGCCCACAAAGATCTCCCCGGAGGGCTGGTATCGGGACAGAATTCTGTGGATCTGCCCCTCCCTGAATCGCTGCACGTCCTCTCTCCAGGCCTCACAGGCCTCGCGCTCTTTCTCCCTGCTCTCAAATCCTGCCGGCGTATTGCTGTATTTTCTCTGAAGACGCAGCTGCCGCCAGCGCCACTCCAGGACCTCCT
Source organism: uncultured Oscillospiraceae bacterium (assembly GCA_964411785.1). GTDB lineage: Bacteria > Bacillota > Clostridia > Oscillospirales > Oscillospiraceae > RUG626. The sequence goes on along the minus strand of CAYPMJ010000128.1, from coordinate 1,053 downwards.
CGTCATACGTCTTTGCTTTTTTCATGTTCTGGCTCCACAGTCCCCAGCGCCTTGAAATACATGAATCTGAGGCTGCTTTTTCCTTTCTGTTCGAAGAATTCGTCCAATGTACGGCAGACATTCTGGAACCAGCGCGTGCATTGGTCCGGCTCCTTTCCTGTACAGCTCTCCTCATAAAGCTCAAGGATGCGGATGAGAAGCCAGTCCAGTGTCTCCCCTCCGGTCATGGTGTGCTCCTCGGTCAGGGGAAGAAATCCAACCTCCTCCAGCCACTCATCCATCAAAGCTCTGTTCACAAATGGGATCCTGCATATGAGCAGGTGGCGTATCATGGTCTTCCTTGGTATTTCCCCTTCCAGGCGCAGAATACGGGCGAGCTCTGAGCCGTAATTGATGCTTGTGAAATGGCAGTCAAGCGCCTCCTTAATGTGACGGGGACTGACGTTTATGTACTTTAGCGCGTCAGTGTAGTAGAGATGGCGCATATTGTTTTCAAGGTGTACCTTCGAGATTTTAAGCTGAAGCATTCTGCCGGGGTGGATTTTGCTCAGATACTCCTCCATCGTGCTGTCCATGAAGCTCCTGCACGACATGTATTCTCTGCTCTCCATGCTGTCCTTGTCGAATATCCATCTGCTCTTATCGTAATAGGCGCGCACAAGATAGTCCATCTCCGGGCTCTCCATCTCCAGCGCCCTTCCGAAGTCAAGGAGCTGCTCCCTGTTGGACGGCACATGTCTGCCTGTACGCCAGTAGCGGATTTTCAGAATTTCCGAGTCCTTCTCCGGGGTACGGGAGTACATCTTTTCAAAAATCAGTCTGTCCGCCTCGGATTTTCCGCTAAGGCCGCAGTCTGCCCTGAAACGGTCATAGATGCTCCTCAGCCAGCTGAGCTCCGGCCTTTCGCTCCTGCCTCTTATGAGGCATTCCTCCCCCAGACGGATAAGTCTGTCCCGCTCTTTCATGCCGTTTTCCCCTTTTTCATCTTATAAGGCAAGAATAACAATTTACTTTTATTTCTGCAAGCGGGTAAATTTTAACAGTCGGCCATAT
>CAYPMJ010000127.1:0-5194 GCA_964411785.1 uncultured Oscillospiraceae bacterium | reverse complement strand
ATTATCTGATCTCCTCCGGATGCACCGGGTGGAATCCGAATCAGGGCGGAGTTGCGTACGCGGATGGAATGACCGGGCACTGGTCACCAATAGAGCCCTTTGGGGACTGTGTGACATATAACACTCAGCCGACTTACGTTTTGAAGCTAGGGGATAATTACATATACGTCGGGGATCGCTGGGACCCAAGGGACTACGGGAATTCCGGGTATGTATTTCTTCCAATACAGTTCAACAGAAACGGCTGTTTCATTCAGTGGGCAGATGAGATAAGCTTCGATGTGGCGTCAAAGTCATACTCGCTTAGATCAAGGGAGAATAACGATATCCGTATACTGGCGGACAGCTACGACTCATATCTCACGAGTGATGGCGATATGGTGTTCATGTCGAGGCTGTCATACAAAGACGAGAAGCAGATCTGGGGACTTCAGGAAGCGGGTGGATACGTGGAGCTTGTCCACAAGGCCACAGGGAAGGTTCTGCGGAGCGACGGCGTTATGAGCGCCCCGACAGGTGCGCCGGAAACGCTGTGGAAGCCTGAGCTGGACAATGGTATCAGCCGCCTCGTAAGCTGTGAAAGCCACAAGATGCTGAATGTAAAGGACTTCTGTCAGGATCTGGCGCCGGAGAGGCCGCATTTTGCAGGCCCATTAAGATACGTCCGGGCGTATTGATTATTTCAAGGTGGGCTGTCTCAAGTGCGCATCCAGCCCGTACAGCGGCATCCGTACAGCGGCATCGGTCGGAATTCAGTGACATAAAAGGTCGCCCACACTGGTCTTGCAGAAATGCATGACCGGGGTGGGCGCTTATTATCGCTGCAATGTGCTCGCGTCAGGCGAATGCAGCTTGAAGGATATATGGCCGTCAGGACGGGATAGCTCAGACTGTAAGCGGGTGAGGGGAGGGAACAGTTTCATAACCTTCATTCTGGAGAGCAGCTGCACATACAAACGACAGTGCGGGGACAACATAGCTCCCGCATTGCGACCTGTTATGAGCTTTGGCGAAAACCACCTCGGCGAATCCCGTCCAAGAATCCCATCCCGCTCAGCTGCTGCAAGGTTTTCAAAATTACACGCAAATACCGTTTTACGAAGTCCCTCTTTACGGCGGGGGTTTCAGTTTGTCCACCGGAGTTTCGCCAGAAGCTCCTGCACACTGCGTTCCGTCTCCCTGACCTCCGCTTCAAAGGCCCTGGCCGGGACACGGAGCGCTCCGTTTCCAAGTATTATGACCTGTTCAAGGCCATCTGAGGTAGCGACGCGAACATAGTGCTTTTTCGCAAGATCGTAGGTAGTGCGCTCAATATACATATCCGCTGTCTCCGCTTCCTTGGTGTACACTATGGAAAAATCACCGACGCGCTCTATGCTCCGCTGACCTCCCCTCACCTTATAAGCATCGAAAACCAATATTACAGCGCACTGCCGGAATCCCTGATAGTTGCGGAGAGTTTCTATCAGTCTGTCCCTTGCCGCCTCGAGGCTCTCCGAGGCAAGTGCCTTCAGGTCAGGCCATGAAAAAATAATGTTATACCCGTCGACCAACACAAATTCCTGTCCATCAGTCTTTGGACGGACGGCACGTGTCCTCTCAGGCTGTGATACCCTCCTCGGAGGCTGCGTTTCACGCTTCTCCCGCCGGATGGGACCATAGGTCCGCTCAAATATCGCCTGAAGCTCCTTATCTGTGGTCACCTGGCGTACATATCGCTCCGCCTGCTCACGAAGCTGTTCGCGCCGTTCCCGCTCCATGGGACTCTCCAGGTGCATATACCTTGGCACATCATACCACTTTACCAGCATACCTGCGCCATGTCCGCAGAATATGCTGTCCGGTGAGTTCTCCACATCCGCTTCCGGATCGTAACCCACTTCCGACACTACCTGATCTGTGTCGGGACATGGACGAAAGCCGGACGGATCACAGGACAACCGTCCTTTCCCACGGGAGTAAGCCGCAAGCTCGGTCGCATAGCCGCCAAGCTTTGATACAGGCGCCGAACCCGTTATCCGCACGGTCGCACCTGGACCGTTCTCCAATGGCTCCGGTGGCTGCATCTCCGCTGACATCCGCGTCAGATCACCCAATGCTCTGCCCAGATTTTCTGCCGGAACCTCCAGGCGAAAATCATACCACGGCTCCAGCAGCACTGATGAAGCGCTCATCAGCCCCTGACGGACAGCACGGTAGGTGGCCTCCCGGAAGTCCCCACCCTCCGTGTGCTTCACATGTGCGCGGCCAGCCGTCAGGGTGAATTTTATATCTGTAATCGGTGAGCCTGTTAAAACACCCAGGTGCTGCTTCTCCAACAGGTGCGTCAATATGAGCCGCTGCCAGCTTCCCTCAAGCTCGTCCTCAGGACAGGCAGTCGCTGCCTGTATCCCGCTTCCAGGCTCCCCGGGCTCCAACAGCAGATGGACCTCCGCATAGTGCCTCAACGGCTCATAGTGTCCCACACCCTCCACAGGTGCGGCAATGGTCTCCCGGTAAAGTATCCGTCCCGGTCCGAAGGCCGCGTCCAACCCCCAGCGTTCCAGCAATATCTCCTTCAATATCTCAAGCTGCACCTGCCCCATCAGCCGGACTGCAAGATCCTTTGTCCTGTCATCATAGGTCACATCCAGCTCCGGTTCCTCCTGTTGAAGCTCCCGCAGATGTGCTAAGGCAGTATGAATATCTGTCCCCTCCGGGAAGGTCAGGCTGTAACGGAGGACTGGCTCAAGGGCCGGCCTTTTCCCTGGCGGTTCCGCTCCCAGTCCCAGCCCTGGATAGGCCGCTTCCAGTCCGGAGATGGCTACCAGGTCACCAGGCAGCGCCTCCTGAACTGTTGAGGTCCTCCCGCCTGAATATCGCCGCAGCTGTGTGACCTTGTACTCCCACCCGTCCCCGCGAAGGATGTCACGTGGGCGCAGAACACCTCCCGTTACCTTCAGATGTGCCTCCTTTGCGCCGCGTTCATTGTGAGTTATCTTAAATACACGAGCTCCAAATTCTCTCCGTTCCGGGCAGCCAGGGGCAAGTCGCGCCAAGCCCTTCAGAAATTCTCCTACCCCGCTCAATTTAAGCGCCGCGCCAAACCAGCAGGGAAACACCTGACAGCTGTCCACTGCCTGGCTTAGCTCCTCGTCCGTCAGCTCCCCTGCCTCCATAATGCGCTCCAGAAGAGTCTCCCCGCCCATTGCCACTGTTTCCCAATCAGGGTGCTCCGCATCAAAAAACACCCCTCCGAGCTTATTTGCAAGCTCCTCCACTAGCTCCGCTCTGTCCGGGCACGGCAGATCCATTTTGTTTATAAAAACAAATGTAGGTATCCCCCTCATCCGGAGGAGACGCCACAGAGTCTCCGTATGACTCTGAACTCCCTCCGGCGCACTTATTACCAGAACCGCGCAGTCAAGCACATCCAACGTCCGCTCTGTCTCAGGCGAGAAATCCACATGTCCCGGAGTGTCAAGCAGTGTGATCTGGACTCCGTCTGTCCATAGCGCCGCCTGCTTTGCAAAGATTGTGATCCCCCGCTCCCGCTCCAGCGTGAAATTATCCAGATACGCGTCACCGTGATCAACGCGCCCCGGCGTCCGCAGAACTCCGGCACAGTACAGCAGCGCCTCTGACAGCGTGGTTTTCCCCGCGTCAACGTGCGCGAGCACACCCACTACAGTCCGCTTATGCAGCTCACACAATTCTCACACAAGCCTCTCTCCCAGCGGACGCCCGGCCAGGATATGGAAGTGCAGGTGAGGCACTGTCTGACCAGCCGCCTCCCCTGTGTTGACTATGACGCGGAATCCCTCGCTAAGATCCTCCTGACGCGCTATCTCGCCAATCCCCTCCAAGCACTTTGCCGCCACAGCTGAATTATCCGGTTCCAACTCCGCGAGCGACCTTATGTGGGTCTTCGGCATCACCAGAATGTGCACAGGCGCCTGCGGATTTATATCGCGGAAAGCCAGTATGTCTTCTGTCTCAAGCACTTTGCTGCAGGGTACCTCCCCTTTGATAATACGGCAGAATATACACCCGTCCTCATATCTTCCCTCAGCCATTTTTATTTCTCCTTTCCAAGATAAGATGCGACACCGCTTCACTTCTTTATGCCAAGCTTCAGAGCTACATAGTTGTCGACCATTGCCAGCGCGTTATCCAGCATAAGCACGTCCTTTCCTCCGCCCATAGCAGAATCCGGCTTGCCGCCTCCGGAGCCGCCGGCGATGGCGGAGACCTGGCGTATGACCTCCCCGGCCTTTACCCCCCGGGAAACGGCTTCCTTTCCACAGACGCAAAGGAACGTTATCTTCTCTCCCTGTACCGACGCAAGAACTGCCACCGCGTTTGGCTCCTTGTCCCGGATCATATCTCCCATCTGGTGCAGTCTCTGCGCGTCGGCGTTGGGTACACTGCTTGTGATGACCTTCAGGCCTCCCACCTCGTGGGCGCCGAAAATGATCCGCTCCGTCTCCCCGGCAGCCTCCCGTGCGCGCAGCTTCTCCACTGCGTGCCGGAGATCCCTCATCTCGTTCTGCACCTGCTCTACCTTCTCCCTCAGCTCTCCCGGTCTGACCTTGAAGGCTGAGGCGGCCCTGAAGAGAAGCTCCTGGTTCCGGTTCATTGCTGACAGTGACAGCTTCCCGGTCGTTGCCTCTATACGCCGCACGCCCGACGCCACAGATCCCTCGCTTGTAATGTGGAACAGGCCGACCTTTGCCGTATTGTCAAGGTGCGTCCCACCGCAGAACTCAACTGAAAAACCTGCTCCCATGGACACCACCCGCACTACGTCTCCATACTTTTCACCAAACAGCGCCACAGCTCCTCGTTTCTTTGCCTCCTCAATAGGCAAAACCTCTGTCACAACGTCAGTGCCCTCCAGTACAAGGTCGTTCACAATGGCTGAAACACGCCCCAGTTCCTCCGGGGTCAATGCTGAAAAGTGGGTGAAATCGAAGCGCAGCCGGTCAGGCTCCACCAGTGATCCTGCCTGGTGGACATGGTCTCCCAGAACACTGCGGAGCGCGGCATCCAGGAGATGCGTGGCGGAGTGTGCCCTGCGTATAGCCTGACGCCGCTGCCCGTCGATCTTTGCGCAGACAGTGTCACCCAGCCGTATTGAACCCCCCACCATCCTGCCGTAATGCATATATTTTCCGCCCTTGTTCTTCTGCACATTGCTTACTTCAAAAAGCGC
>CAYPMJ010000126.1:0-5271 GCA_964411785.1 uncultured Oscillospiraceae bacterium | reverse complement strand
CCAGAAATCTGATGCCGGAGGATTTTCCGGAGCCGCCTGAGCGGGCGGCCATTGATGTATCATTTATCTCACTGTCGCTTATTCTGCCGGCTGTGCGCAGGGTGCTCACTCAGGACGGGGAGGTCTTCTGCCTCATTAAGCCGCAGTTTGAGGCGGGACGCGGGAAGGTGGGAAAGAAGGGCGTGGTCCGCGACAGGTCGGTCCATGCCGAGGTGCTTGAGCATTTTCTGGAGAACGCGGGAAAGGCCGGGTTTTCTGTCAGGGCCCTCACATATTCGCCCATACGCGGCCCGGAGGGGAACATAGAATATCTTGGACACCTCGTCAGTGAAAAATGTCAGCCTGATGTGGATATAGCAGCGCTGGTGGAGGAGTCACACAGGGAGCTGGGGGACTGAGAGCGTGCCGTGAAAAAAACTGTGCTGTTCGTAAACCCGGAGAGGGACAGGGGACTTGCCGTGTCGGGGAAGGTCCGGGCCATGCTGGAAAAGCGGGGGATCCCATACGTCGTCTGCACGCAGAGCGGTGAGCTGCCTGAGGCAGTGGAATCAGCGGAGCTTGTTATAACCTTTGGCGGGGACGGGACGATCCTGCACTGCGCCAGGGCTGTGGCGTCTGTGGGAGTGCCGATACTCGGCGTGAACCTGGGGACCAGGGGCTTCATGGCGGAGCTTGAGCCCTCGGAGCTTGAGCTCATACCCAGGGTGTGGGCCGGGGAATATACAATTGAGAGAAGAATGACCATAGATGTGTCGCTGCTTAGAGGAGGGCATCTGAAGACCGATTTTGCGCTGAATGACGCGGTGGTCCGCGGCCTCACGCGCGTCGTGGAGCTCACGGTGCTTGGAGACGGAAACACTATAATGCGCTTTACGGGCGACGGCGTTGTGATATCCACTCCCACCGGCTCCACAGCCTACTCCATGGCCGCGGGAGGGCCGCTTGTGGAGCCTGACGCGGAGAATATCATACTAACGCCCATATGTCCCCACAGGCTGTGGGCCAGATCGTATGTGCTCTCGCCTGAGCGGACGGTGAGCGTGCGGCCTGAGCGGCTGGGTGAGCGGCGCGCGGTGCTGTCCTGTGACGGCGGCGAGCCTGTGGAGCTTGAGGATGGGGACACAGTGGAGATACGGAAATCCGATGTCGCAGTCAGGCTGGTGCGGCTTACAGACAGGAGCTTCTACGAAAAAGTCAGCAGGAAGCTGGGGGAGACAGGATGAAGAGCGCACGTCAGAGAAAGATATTGAACATAATAACTGAGAAGGAGATCGAGACTCAGTATCAGCTGATGGATGAGCTGGACAGAGCCGGGTTTCACTGTACCCAGGCGACAGTGTCGAGGGATATAAAGGATCTGAGACTTGTGAAGGAGCAGACGCCGGGCGGGGAGTACAGGTACGCCGTGACGGTGGGTACGGAGGAGCACGCGGAAAAGCTGCGCGGAATATTCAAAGAGTGTGTCCTCTCCTACGTCTGCGCACAGAACATAGTCGTGCTCAGAACGCTCCCGGGACTTGCGTCAGCGGCGGCCAGCGCTGTGGACAGCATGGACAAGAAGAATCTCGCCGGGACGCTGGCCGGGGACGACACGGTTTTTGTCGCGATGACAGACAACGAATCGGCGCTGCGCCTCTGCGAAGAGTTCAGTGAGTATCTCTGATAAGGTTCGGCGGAGGGTAGAGTATGCTTTCTTTGCTTCATATTGAGAATATCGCGGTGGTGGAGCGCGCGGATATAGAGTTTGAGAGCGGCTTCAACGCCATGACCGGGGAGACAGGCGCGGGAAAATCCATCGTAATAGGGTCGCTTGAGGCGGCGCTTGGCTGCCGGACGAGCAGGGAGCTTGTGCGCCGGGGTGCTGGCAGCGCACAGGTCACAGCCGTTTTCACCGGCGTGGACGCCGGCGATTTTCTCCGGGAAAACGGGCTTGAGGAGGAAGAGGAGCTTGTCCTCACCCGCCGGATAACGGAGGACGGGAAGAGCTCATGCCGGATAAACGGGTGTCCCGTGGCGACGGCTCAGCTCCGGGAGCTGGGGGCGAGGCTCATGGACATCCACAGTCAGGGGGACGGGCAGAGGCTTGCTGATGAGCGGGTCCATCTGGAGCTCCTTGACAGGTTCGGCAATCTGGGCGGAGAGCTTGATGAGTACAAGCTTAAATATGAGGCGTACCGGCAGACCAGGGAGGAGCTTGAGAAGCTGACGACTGACGAGAGCGAGCGGGCACGGCGTCTTGACACGCTGAGCTACCAGATAGAGGAGCTTGAGCGCACGGAGCTTCACCCAGGTGAGTATGAGGAGAAGCTTCAGCGCCGGACGTTTTTAAAGAACGCCGGAAAGCTCACGGAAGCTGTTCAGACAGCGGAGGAGTCGCTTTCAGGCGGCGACAGCACGGACGGCGCTGTGTCGCTTATGGAGACGGCTGCCGCGGCGCTTAAGACGGCGGAGCGCTATTCCGAGGATGTAGCTGCGCTTGCCGAGAAGCTCTCCGATCTTAAGTATGCAGCTGAGGATGCCGCGGAGGAGGTCAGGGCTCTCTGGGAGCAGCTGGACTACTCCCCGGAGGAGATGGACGAGCTTGACTCAAGGCTCGACTCCCTGAAGCGAGTCCTGAGAAAGTACGGCGGCACGGAGGAGGCGGCGCTTCAGTATCTTGAAAAAAGCCGCGCAGAGCGCGACGCTGTCGAGAGGGCGGATGAGCGCCGGGACGAGCTGGAGGCAGAGCTAAGCAGACTCCATGGGGAGGCCGTTTTGGCAGCGGATGCGCTGAGCAAGGCTAGAAGGAGCGCGGGCGAAGAGCTTGCAAGGAGGGTGGAGGAGGAGCTTGCCCAGCTTGCGATGCCGGGCGCCTCATTCATGGTGGAACAGACGCCCCAGGAGCTGGGGCCGCGCGGTGCGGACGGAATACGGTTTCTCATGGCGGCCAACGCCGGGGAGAGCGTCGGACGGATAAGCAAGGTGGCATCAGGGGGCGAGCTTTCCAGAATAATGCTTGCACTGAAGACGGTGTTCGCTTCCGGAGACAGTGTGCAGTCAATGGTCTTTGACGAGATTGACACGGGTATTTCCGGAGTGGCGGCGCAGAGGGTGGCGGAGAAGATAGCGGGGATATCGAGGTACAAGCAGGTGATATGCGTGACGCACCTTCCGCAGCTTGCGGCCATGGCGGACGCCCATTTCTCCATATCAAAGGAGGTCAGCGGGGGACGGACAAGGACGCTGGTGACCCGCCTTGACACCGATGGCCGCAAGAGCGAGCTTGCGCGGCTGGCAGCGGGCGACGCGGTGACGGAGACATCGCTCACAGCCGCAGGGGAGCAGCTCAGGGCCGCGGAGCGCTTCAGAAGAGCACTTTCAGATCCGGGGGAGCAATGAAGAATATTTTATTCATAACAACTGGAGGGACCATCGCTTCCGAGCTTACGGAGAACGGCCTGACGCCCGGCCTTACGCCAGACGAGCTGCTGCGGTACGTCCCGGGACTTGAGAGGATCTGCAGGATAGGCTGTGAGCAGCTTATGAATCTGGACAGCACGGACATGACGCCCAGTAACTGGCTCTCAATAGCCGGCGCGATTGAGGAGAACTATGACAGGTATGACGGCTTTGTAGTGAGCCACGGCACAGACACCATGGCCTACACAGCAGCGGCGCTCTCGTATCTCATCCAGGGCAGTCCGAAGCCGATCATCCTCACAGGCGCACAAAGGCCGATAGCGTTTGATACCACAGATTCGAAGGTGAATCTGTCGGACAGCTTTCTGTGCGCGGCGTCGGATGACCTTCACGGGGTGAACATAGTGTTCAGCAGCCGTGTCATACTGGGTACGAGGGCCTGCAAGACCCGCACGAAGAGCTTTGAGGCGTTTTCAAGCATAAATTACCCGTATATAGCCGATGTGCGGGACGGGACGCTTATTCAGTATATAACGCCTGAGAGCTATGCTAATCCGGTGTTTTATAATAAGCTGAATCCTCGTGTAGGACTTTTAAAGCTCATCCCCGGCACTGACAGGGAGCTTCTGGAGTTCATGCTGGATCGGTACGACGGCCTTATAATAGAGAGCTTCGGTGTCGGGGGACTGCCGCAGCACCGCGGTTTCCACCATGCTGTGGAGGAGGCGGCAAAGCGCGGGAAGGTGGTTGTTATGACAACCCAGGTCCAGCAGGAGGGGAGCGACCTTGCCGTGTACACAACGGGCAGCAGCCTCGCCCGTCTGCCTGGAGTGCTGGAGGCGCGTGACATGACTAAGGAGGCCACACTGGCCAAGCTCATGTGGATACTCGCCCAGACGGGGGACGTGACCAGAATTCGCAGAATGTTCTACACCACCATAGCAAGCGATATTCTTGTAAAGTCTGGCTTCCGGACTTAACCTTAAAATAAATGCCGGCCGGACACCGGCGCAGCATAAAGCATCTTAAAATACACGCTTTTACTGCGCCATGCCGGCCCTCCCGCCGGGACTGTTAAAACATCCTTATTGCATTTAATGCAGGACGTAACCTTCACAGCGCTGCCCTGGCGATTAAAAAAGCGAAATCTCACCGATATGACAGCTTCGCATCCCGCAGGATGGAAGGGTAGTCAGGGTGAGATTTCGCTTTTTGTGGGGAGCTCTGAATTTATGTCCATGGGTTTTATGCGTTACTTCCGGCAGCGTCCCATGCTGCATGGACGTTTATTTAAGGGCTTCCTTAAATTACTTTTGAGATTATCTTTGAAAAGCTCAAGGCATCGGAAGCAAGGGGCCGTAAGACAGGCCATTTAAGAAGAGCAAGCCAGCTCAGGCTCCAGGCGTCTGCTTCTTCGCAGGCTCAGCGGGACTTTTTACAGACTCAACAATGCCGGCAGCAAGGCCCGCAAGTCCCTGAATTTCAGATGGGATGATTATTTTGGTTGCCTGACCGTTTGCGGCAGCGGAGAACGCCTCCAGCGCCTTAATCTTTATTACAGCGTCGGAGGGCATTGCGGAGTTTATGAGCCGGATTCCCTCGGCAGTGGCCTGCTGGATCTTCATGATGGACTCCGCCTGGCCCTCAGCCTCCAGAATCGCCGCCTGCTTCTTCGCCTCGCCGCGGAGAATGGCGGACTGCTTCTCGCCCTCGGCAACCAGGATCTGGGCCTCCTTCTGTCCCTTTGCCTGAAGCACTGATTCACGCCGCTCGCGCTCTGCCTTCATCTGCTTCTCCATGGCGACCTGGATCTCCTTAGGCGGAATGATGTTCTTAAGCTCCACCCGGTTGACCTTGATGCCCCACGGGTCG
>CAYPMJ010000125.1:0-5287 GCA_964411785.1 uncultured Oscillospiraceae bacterium | reverse complement strand
TGAGCAGTTTGAGCGCCGCACCCACTCGCGGCTTATTGACATCATAGCGCCCACCCAGAAGACGGTTGAGTCACTCATGAACATGGAGCTGCCGGCGGGCGTGGAGATTGAGATAAAGCTCTAAGCGCCCTGAATTTAAAAAAGTGAACACCCAGGCCCGCCGGAAAGGTGCGGGCAGGGTCAAGTCGGGCAGCGGATTAAATCCGGCGCCCGACCAATAACCTTCAAGGAGGAAAACAAGATGGAAATGCAGAAGGTTCTCATCGGGAAAAAGGTCGGAATGACCCAGATCTTCGATGAAGCCGGAAAGGTCGTTCCCGTGACGGTCATCGAGGCCGGGCCGTGCGTCGTGACGCAGGTCAAGACGCAGGAGAAGGACGGCTATGACGCCATCCAGCTGGGCTTCGGCGACATAAGCGAGGCGAAGCTCACAAAGCCCGAGGCGGGACACCTTAAAAAAGCGGGAGTAGGGATGAAGAAGTACCTGAAGGAGTTCCGGTTAGCAGACTGCTCCAGGTTCGAGGTCGGGGATGAGATAAAGGCCGACATGTTCCAGAAGGGCGACCAGCTGGACATCACCGGGACCTCAAAGGGCAAGGGCTACCAGGGCGCGATCAAGAGGTTCAATGCCCAGCGCACCCCCACAAGCCACGGCGGCGGCCCTGTGCATCGCCACGCCGGCTCCATGGGCTCCACTTCAACCCCGTCGCGTATTTACAAGGGGAAGATAGGCGCGGGACACATGGGAAATGAGCAGGTCACAGTTCAGAACCTGGACGTTGTCCACGTGGACCCGGACCTCAACCTCATCGCCGTTCGCGGCGCGGTGCCGGGGCCAAAGGGCGGCATTGTGTATCTTAAGAACACCGTGATCAACCGCAGCAAGATCAAGGGTCCGGCTCAGACCGTCAGCGCCAACCCGCAGAAGAAGTCGGCCAGAGGCTGAGGAAGGGAGAGAGCAGAATTATGCCCAGCGTGAAAGTATATAACATGGCCGGTGAGGTCACAGGCGAGGTCGAGCTTTCCGAGGCTGTTTTCGGAATCGAGCCGAACGGCGCAGTGCTCCACACGGTCGTGAGAAGCCACCTGGCAAATAAGCGCCAGGGGACGCAAAGCGCCCTCACTAAGGCTGAGGTGTCCGGCGGCGGGGCGAAGCCCTACCGGCAGAAGGGCACGGGCCGCGCCCGTCAGGGCTCAACCCGCAACCCCCAGTTTACTCACGGCGGAGTGGCCTTCGCGCCAAAGCCCAGGGACTACAGCTTCTCTGTCAACAAGAAGGTGAAGAAGCTGGCCATGAGATCCGCACTGTCACAGAAGGCCATTGACGGAGCGGTTATCGTGGTGGAGGACCTTGATATGCCGGAGATAAAGACAAAGACATTCAAGACATTCTTAACTAAAGTTGGCGCGGACAGGAAGTCCGTCGTTGTGACGCCTGAGGTGCGCAAAAACGTTGTGCTCTCAGCCAGAAATATCCCGGGCGTGGTGACAACCTTCGCTCCGCTTCTCAGCGCCTACGATATTCTGAACGCCGACAAGCTCATTGTTGACAAGGCGGCGCTTGACAAGATAACGGAGGTGTATGCGTGATGAGAACTTCCTATGATGTGATACTAAAGCCCATAATCACCGAGCAGTCCATGGAGCACACCGACCTTAAGAAGTACGTATTCGAGGTCGCTAAGGACGCGGGGAAGCCGGAGATAAAAAAGGCGGTTGAGGAGATATTCGGAGTGAAGGTCATGAAGATATCCACGCTCAACGTCCGGGGCAAGGAGAAGAGAGTGGGACGCTACCCCGCAGGGAAGACCAGCTCCTGGAAGAAAGCCGTGGTGCGGCTCACAGAGGACTCAAAGCCCATAGAGTTCTTCGAGGGTATGGTATAAGGGAGGAAGCAGGATGCCTATTAAATTTTACAAGCCTACCACCCCGTCAAGGAGGCACATGTCTGTCTCAGGCTTTGACGGAGTAGATAAGAAGGCAAAGCCGGAGCCAAAGCTCACCGAGACTCTGAAGAAGCACTCCGGCCGCAACAGCTATGGCCATATAACCGTCCGCCACAGAGGCGGCGGCAACAGAAGAAAATACCGCGTCATAGACTTCAGACGTGACAAGCAGGACACACCCGGCACTGTCATCCGCCTTGAGTATGACCCCAACAGGTCGGCGTATATTGCCCTTGTGGAGTACCCGGACAAGGAGAGAAGATATATTCTGGCGCCTGTGGGACTTGCGGTCGGTGACACCGTGATGAGCGGAGCCGGAGCCGACATAAAGCCCGGCAACGCGCTCCCCATAACGAATATACCGGTGGGAACCATAATCCACAACATTGAGCTCTACCCCGGGCGCGGAGCGCAGCTTGTGCGCTCGGCCGGAGCTGCTGCGCAGCTCATGGCCAAGGAGAACGGCCTTGCGCAGGTGAGGTTGCCCTCCGGCGAATACAGGTATGTGCGCCTTGCGTGCATGGCCTCCATCGGGCAGGTGGGCAATATAGACCACGCAAACGTCGCCCTGGGCAAGGCGGGACGCACCCGCCACATGGGCATAAGGCCCACGGTCCGCGGCTCCGTCATGAACCCGAATGACCACCCCCACGGAGGCGGCGAGGGCAAGGCGCCTGTTGGACGTCCCGGCCCTGTGACACCGTGGGGCAAGCCCGCGCTGGGCTATAAGACCAGAAAGACGAAGAACCGCACCGACAGGTTCATCGTCAAACGCCGCAACGCGAAGTAAGGAGGACAGAGGTAATGAGCAGAAGTATAAAGAAGGGACCCTTCGCGGCTCCGGAGCTGCTGAAGAGAGTCGATGAGCTGAACAGGACCGGAGAGAAGAAGGTCCTGAAGACGTGGAGCCGCGCGTCCACCATCTACCCGTCCTTTGTTGGCCACACCATCGCCGTCCACGACGGCCGGAGGCATGTGCCCGTGTATATAACTGAGGATATGGTCGGCCATAAGCTGGGCGAGTTCGCCCCCACAAGGACCTTCCGCGGCCATGCCGGCAGCAAGACGGCATCGCCGGCCGGCAAATAAGGGAGGAGCGAAATGGAAGCAGTAACAGAAGCGAGAGCGCAGGTTAAATACGCCCGCATCTCCCCGAGAAAGGTAAAGATTGTGTGCGACCTCATCCGCGGGAAGGACGCACGTACGGCAAGAGCGATACTGAAGAACACCCCGAGAGCCGCCTCGGAGATAATGGTGAAGGTACTGGACAGCGCGGTGGCAAACGCGGAGAACAATTTCGGGCTGGACGGCTCGAAGCTCTATGTGTCCCAGACCTATGCCGACCCCGGTCCCATAATGAAGCGGATGCAGCCGGTGTCAAAGGGCAGAGGCTACCGCATCAATAAGCGGACCAGCCACATCACCATCGTCGTGAGAGAAAGGGAGGAGGCGTAAACATGGGACAGAAGGTAAACCCCCACGGACTGCGGGTCGGCGTTATCAAGGACTGGGACTCCCGCTGGTACGCCAGGGACGATAAGGTGGGCGACCTCATCGTCGAGGACTACAATATCCGGAAGTATCTCAAGCAGCGCCTGGGAGAGGCCGGCGTGCCGAAAATTGAAATTGAGCGGGACAACGCGAGAGTTAGAATATTCATCCACTGCTCAAGGCCCGGCATCGTCATAGGCAAGGGCGGCACGGAGATCGAGAAGCTCCGCGCAGACATGGAAAAGCGCATAGGCAAGCCGACGGCCATATCCATCGTTGAGGTCAAGACCCCGGACACGGACGCGCAGCTTGTGGCGGAGAGCATCGCCCAGCAGCTTGAGAAGCGCGTGAGCTACAGACGCGCCATGAAGAGCGCCATGCAGCGGGCAATGCGCATGGGTGTCAGAGGAATAAAGATAAAGCTCTCAGGCCGTATAGGCGGGGCCGAGATCGCCAGAAACGAGTCCTATCACGAGGGCACAATCCCCCTTCAGACACTCAGAGCCGATATAGAGTACGGCTTTGCCGAGGCGGCCACGACCTATGGCCGTATTGGCGTGAAGGTGTGGATATATAAAGGCGAGATACTCTCGCAGACATTGAGGACGACGCCGAGAACCATGGACACCACACGTCCACCCCGCGAGCGCCGGGAGAGACGGGACGGCGACAGGCGCGGCGGCGACAGACGCGGCTATAACAACAATTACCGCTCCCAGGGCGGGGGCTATAACAACAACCGCTCCCAGGGAGGCTATGGAGCGGGCAGCCGCGGCGGCCAGGGCCGTCCGCAGGGCGGCCGTCAGGGTGAGCGTCAGGGCGACCGCGCTCCCAGGGAAGGAGGATCGAACTGATGCTTTTGCCTAAGAGAGTCAAATACCGCAAGCAGCAGCGGGGACGGATGAAGGGTGAGGCGACCCGGGGCAACACCGTCACGTATGGCGAGTACGGGCTTGTGGCGACGGAGCCGGCGTGGATAACCTCCAACCAGATTGAGGCGGCCCGTGTGGCTATCACCCGTTACACCAAGCGCGGTGGCAAGGTGTGGATAAAGATTTTCCCCGATAAGCCCGTTACGCAGAAGCCCGCCGAGACCAGGATGGGCTCCGGAAAGGGTTCGCCGGAATATTGGGTGTCGGTGGTGAAGCCCGGCAGAGTGATGTTTGAGATTGCGGGTGTGACGAACGAGGAGGCCCATGAGGCGCTGCGCCTTGGAGCCAACAAGCTGCCCTGCAAGACAAAGATCATCGCGCGGGAGACGGAGACAGGTGGTGAATAAGATGAAGGCAAACGAGGTAAGAAAGATGAGTTCCTCCGAGCTGGAGGCGAAGCTTGCGGATCTGAAAAAGGACCTGTTCACCCTTCGCATGCAGCACGCGACGAATCAGCTGGATAACCCTGTGAGAATATCCATGGTCAGGAAGGATATTGCCCGAGTCCAGACTATCATCCGCGAGAAGCAGCGGGCCGGGCAGTGAGGAGGAGACATATGAGTGAACAGAGAACGTCTTCCCGGAAGACGAGGGTGGGCAAGGTCGTCTCCGACAAGATGGACAAGACGATAGTCGTGGCCATCGCCGACAGAGTGCAGCACCCCCTTTATAAGAAGATAGTGAAGAGAACCTATAAGCTGAAGGCGCATGACGAGGAGAACAGCGCGGGCATAGGCGACACAGTCCGCGTTATGGAGACAAGACCGCTGTCAAAGGATAAGAGATGGCGGCTTGTGGAAATAATAGAGAAGGCAAAGTAAGGAGGCACCGGAATGATACAGCAGGAAACCTTTCTGAAGGTTGCCGACAACACCGGCGCCAAGGAGATAAAGTGCATCCGCGTCCTCGGCGGCTCCA
>CAYPMJ010000124.1:2534-5388 GCA_964411785.1 uncultured Oscillospiraceae bacterium | reverse complement strand
TCCGGTGCGGGATATGGACATAATCGACCTTGAGCTCATCCTTGCGGATCTTGAGATGACGGAGCGCCGTGCCGAAAGAGCTCAGAAGGCCGCAAAGAGCGGTGACAGGAAGCTCCGCCATGAGGCCGACGTGCTCAGGGCGCTCTGCGACCACCTGGACCAGGGCAGACCGGCGAGGACCTTTGACGCGCCCGAGGCCGACAGGGAGCTTGTCGCGGCAAGCGAGCTCATAACTCTGAAGCCTGTCATTTACGCTGCAAACCTGGACGAGGCCGGCATGCGCGACCTTGCGGGGAACAGGTACTTCATGGCCGTAAAGACCCGCGCCGAGGCTGAGGGCGCCGGCGCACTGCCCATCTGCGCGAAAACGGAGCAGGAGCTCACGGAGCTTTCTCCGGAGGACCGGGAGCTGTTCCTCGGCGATCTGGGACTTGAGGAGTCGGGACTTGACCGGCTTGTGAAGTGCTCCTATGAGCTTCTGGGGCTCATATCCTTCCTGACAGCCGGCGCCGACGAGTGCCGGGCGTGGACAATCAGGCGCGGGACAAAGGCCCCCCAGGCAGCCGGGAAAATTCACTCCGACTTTGAGCGGGGCTTCATCCGCGCGGAGGTTGTGGCCTTTGAGGATCTCAGATCCTGCGGAACAATGGCCGCAGCCAGGGAGCGGGGGCTTGTCCGCTCCGAGGGCAAGGACTATGTGATGCGGGACGGCGACGTGACGCTCTTCAGGTTCAACGTCTGAAAGCTGCGTCAGATTATCTTTGGGGGGATATGTATGAAGCTTGAGCTTGGCTATGGCTCCACCTTCCAGACCGTTGAGATACCGGAGCGGAATCTCATCGGTATTCTTACACCAAACCCCATTGAGCGCACCTTCACCGGCGAGGCGGAGGTTCTCCGGGCGCTCCGGGAGCCAATCGGGACGGCGTGTCTTCGGGACATCGTGAGGCCCGGCGAGAAGATAGCTATCGTCACCAGCGATATAACCCGCCCGATGCCGACGCGTAAGGTGCTTCCGGCGATTCTTGAGGAGCTTGGAAGCGCCGGTGTGAGAGATGGGGATATAACGCTTGTCTTCGCCCTCGGAAGTCATCGTCCGCAGACGAAGGAGGAGTGCAGGGCGGCTGCCGGTGACGAGGCCTTTCGCCGCATACGCTGTATTAACTCAGACCCATCCGACTTTGTGCACCTTGGCACAACAACCCGCGGCACTCCTGTGGACATAACCCGGGTGGTGGCCGAGGCCGACAGGCGCGTGCTCCTTGGGAATATTGAGTACCACTACTTTGCCGGGTACTCAGGCGGGGCAAAGGCGCTTATGCCCGGTGTCTCCACCCGCGAGGCGATAAGGGCAAACCACAGCCTCATGACGGAGAGCACATCCTGTGCCGGCAACCTCTCCGGAAACAATCTCCGCGCCGACATTGAGGAGGCGGAGACGTTCTGCAGGGCGGACTTCATTCTGAACGTTGTCCTCGATGAGCACAAGGAGATTATAAAGGCCGTGGCCGGCGACGTGACACTCGCCCACAGGGAGGGCTGCCGCTTCCTTGACACGCTCTATTCAAAGCAGATCGAAAGGCGAGCCGACATAGTGGTTGTCTCCCAGGGCGGTGCGCCGAAGGATATGAACCTCTACCAGACTCAGAAAGCGCTTGACAACGCCAAATACGCCGTGAGGAAGGGCGGCACCATCATCCTCATCGGTGCGTGCAGCGAGGGTCTGGGGGAGAGCACCTTTGCAAGGTGGATGCGCGAGGCGCCCAGCGCCGACAGCCTCATTGAGCGCGTGCGGACTGATTTTCAGCTGGGCGGGCACAAGGCCGCCGCCATTGCCATGGTGCTGAGGGACGCCAGGGTCTACCTCGTCTCAGAGCTCCCCGACGAGACTGTCAGGAGCTGTTTTCTGACCCCGGCGCACTCAGCCCAGGCTGCACTTGAGAGCGCGCTGGGAGAGCTTGGCCCCGACGCCACGGTTCTCGTCATGCCCTACGGCGGCTCAACCTTGCCGCGCTGCCTTGTCCCGTGACGGCGAATTACGCTGTACGCGCCTTTTCCGGGCTCTGGGCCCGAGATCAGCCCATCTAGGAATCTCCCGATGAGGAGCGCCGGCGCTGAGAGCACTGCCCACCCCAGCGAGAACGGGAGGCACACCTGTCCCAGCAGGTTCATCGGCATGGAGCTATAGTCCCATATGCCCATGCCCAGCCACAGGTTCAGCACGGCTCCTGATACAAACTCAATAGCCGTGACGGCTGCGGCGCCGGCTGCACAGCGAAGCAGAAGTCCCGCTCTCTCCGGCATGACACCATTTACCACAAGCACCGATACAAAGCACAGTCCACCCACCGGCACCATTGTCCAGTGGGTGCTGCCGCGCCAGATTGTCTCCACCACCGCATAGAGCACCCCTCCCACCAGGGCGAGGTAGCACGTCTTAAGAAGCTGACGCATAAGGCCCCTCAGCCCTTGTCGCCGGGCCTTGCTATGAGCGACACAAGGTATCCGAAGAACACGGCTGCCGTGACTCCCCCCGCCGCTGCGGTAAAGCCGCCTGTGAAGGCGCCCACGATCCCCTTTTCGGCGACGGCCCTCTTAACGCCCCTGGCAAGGAGGTTCCCAAAGCCGGTAAGCGGCACTGTGGCGCCCGCGCCGGCCCAGTCGACAATGGGCTGGTACACCCCCAGCGCCCCCAGGATCACCCCCGCCACAACGTATCCCGTCAGTATACGCGCCGGCGTGAGCCTTGTCCTGTCAATCAGTATCTGTCCCACCGCGCAGAGGGCTCCTCCCACGAGAAAGGCCCTTGAGTACTCCCAGAGCATGTCCATCACTCACTCCCCCTTTAAATGCC
>CAYPMJ010000124.1:0-2434 GCA_964411785.1 uncultured Oscillospiraceae bacterium | reverse complement strand
CCCTTTAAATGCCGCTTCTCACCTGAAATTGCCACCGCGCAGCAGACCGACGGGATGCTCTCGCCCTGCAGCGTGGTTGTCGGGGAGAGCAGCGCACCTGTGGCGGCAAAGAGCACGCTGCCCCACCTCCCCTCCCTCATGCCGTTCAGAATATAGCCGCACAGAACCGAGGCTGAGCACCCGCAGCCGGACCCACCGGCGTGTACATCCTGCGCTGTGCTGTCAAAGATCATGAGCCCGCAGTCTGAGTAGTTGTCCCCCAGCTCCACGCCGTCGTTTCTGAAAAAGTCCCGGAGAATATCCGCTCCGATCGCCCCGAGATCCCCGGTGACCACAAGGTCATACGCGTCAGGGCCGATGGAGAGGTCGTCAAAGTGTGCCCTGAGGGTGTCATATGCCGCCGGGGCCATGGCAGCGCCCATGTTGGAGGCGTCTGTCACCCCCGCGTCAACTATGCGTCCCGGCGTTAAGTGGGTTATATAGGGCCCCGGGCCGCAGGCGGAGAGGATAGCCGCGCCTGAGCCTGTGACCGTCCACTGTGCCGACGGCGGCCTCTGCCCGCCATACTCCAGCGGGAGCCTGTACTGCCGCTCCGCTGAGCAGAAGTGCGAGCTTGTCACGGCCATTGTGTGCCGCGCAAATCCCCCGTCAACCATGATGGCCGCCAGCGCAAGGCTCTCGGCCATGGTGGAGCACGCCCCGTAAAGGCCGAATACAGGTATGTTCGTGTCTCTCACGCCAAAGGTGGTGCCGGTACACTGATTTAAAAGGTCGCCGCAGAAGAGGTAGTCTATATCCCCGGGCGATAAGGACGCCTTTGTCAGCGCCAGGGCTGTCGTGTCCCTTACCATCCTGCTCTCCGCCTTCTCCCACGTCTTCTCCCCGAAAAACGGGTCCTCGCTTATCCTGTCAAAGCTGTTCCCAAGAGGGCCGTCCCCCTCCTTTTTGCCGACTATGCACGCGTGCCCGGCAAAGGACGGCGGCTCTGAGAGCTCAAGTGTCTGCTTTCCTAAGTGTTTCATTTTTCTCTGGTCACCCCTTTACCTCTGTTTTTCATAGCTTGTGCAGCAGACCTTCTCATCATACAGGAAAAATAAGGGAGATTCTGCAGATTGTCGGGAGCGGTCCTTAACTGTTCATGCCTCAAAGAGCGCCTTTATTCTCCCCCACAGCTCCAGCACCCTGAACCTCACCACATATCCGCCTGTCCTGCCGGTCATGAGAGATATGTCGTCGCTTGTGAGCCCTGCCGCAGCAGCCTCCTCCATGGACGCGCTGCCGCACATAGGCGGAAACACAACGCACCACCAGTTGTGCCCCGCTCCCTCACCTATCGTCACACGAAGGGACGTGTACGCTCCCGCCGGAAGCGAGAATGTGTCATACTCCGTGGTGGGGAAATTTTCCCTTAAAAGCGTGGCGCTGACAGCGTAGTCACACCCCTCGCTCTCCACCACAGCGCGGGCCGCCTCCTCAATCTTAGAAAGGGCGCACCTTATGCGCACTCTGGCCTCGCCGGGCGAGGTTACGCCCTCAAGCTCCTCTTCAAGCGCCCTTAGCACAGCGTCCCGGACCCTGAGCTTCTGCTCCTGGTCTGCCGCCGTATCTGAATTTGCAACCACATGGAGCCTCACAAGCTTCCCCGAGAGCTCCCTGGACGCCCTCTCCGCTGCCGCGGCGCCGCAGAGCACCGCTGCCGCCGCAATAAATATAAGAACATGGATTCTGAGCTTCATCACTGCCTCCGGTAAAATTTCGGACGAAATGTCTCTGAAGACATTTTCGCCCGTTTTTTCCCCTCTTATTCATCCAATGTGCGGATTTAAGCTACGGCGGGGGAGTTTACAATGATGGAACTTTGTGTTATTATATCATTTAGTATTATCAGGGAAGGGTTTATCATGGATGCTCACATAGAAGGGAGCTTATTTGGCGAGGGGTAATCTAAATGAAAATCATCTCACTTTTTAGCGGCGCGGGTGGACTCGACCTGGGTCTGGTTCAAGCTGGACACACGATAATATGGGCGAACGACATAGATAGCGATGCGGTTGCCACTTACAAGGAGAACATCGGTGAGCACGTTATCTGTGGGGACATAAGGGATGTCAACCCGTCAGACTTGCCAAATTCGGATGCTGTCGTTGGCGGTTTTCCTTGTCAGGGCTTTTCAATGGCGAATATGCTTAGAACAATGGATGATGAGCGAAACCAATTATACAAGTTCTTTTATAGCGTGATTAAAACGAAGCAGCCAAAGTTTTTCGTCGCTGAAAATGTCAAGGGTATTCTGAGCTTGGGAAAGGGAGAAGCTATCAAGCAGATTGTAGCGGACTTTGAAAATGCAGGATACATTACAACCGTAAATCTTGTAAATATGGCTGACTTTGGGGTGCCACAAACACGACAAAGAGTTGTAATTATCGGGCAGAGA
>CAYPMJ010000123.1:0-5394 GCA_964411785.1 uncultured Oscillospiraceae bacterium | reverse complement strand
GTCCGACAATGAGGTCATGCGCTTCTGTCAGAGCTTTATGACAGAGCTTTACCGCCACATTGGCATGGACATTGATGTCCCCGCCGGTGATATAGGTGTCGGCGCGCGGGAGATTGGCTTCCTCTATGGACAGTACAAACGTCTCACCGGCGAGTCAGGCGGTATCCTCACCGGCAAGGGCCTCACCTACGGCGGCTCCCTGGCCCGCACTGAGGCAACAGGCTACGGGCTGTGTTACTTCACCGATGAAATGCTTCGCGCCAACGGTAAGAGCTTCGAAGGTCAGACCGTTGTTATCTCCGGCTCCGGCAATGTCGCCACCTATGCCTGCCAGAAGGCTGCACAGCTTGGCGCAAAGGTCGTGGCAATGTCCGACTCCAACGGCTATATTTACAATCCTGAAGGCATTGACTACCGGGATATAAAGCAGCTCAAGGAGGTCCAGCGCAGGAGAATCAGGGAGTATCTCACCATTCATCCTGAAGCCACATACACCGAGGGATGCCGGGGTATCTGGTCCATTCCCTGTGACGTTGCCCTCCCCTGCGCTACCCAGAACGAGATCGACAGGGAGAGCGCTGAGACACTTGCGAAAAATGGATGTTACGCCGTATCCGAGGGCGCAAACATGCCCTCCACGCCTGAGGCTATTGAGGTCTATTTCGCAAATAAGATGCTTTACGGTCCCGCGAAGGCTGCAAACGCCGGAGGCGTGGCTACCTCAGGCCTTGAAATGAGTCAGAACTCTCAGCGGCTCAGCTGGTCCTTTGATGAGGTGGACTCAAAGCTTCACGGCATAATGAAAAATATCTTCGCCGCCTGCGACAGCGCTGCGAAGGAGTATGGTATGCCTGGCAACTATATGGCCGGAGCCAACATTGCCGGCTTCCTTAAGGTCGCTGAAGCTATGAAGGCCCAGGGCTGCGTATAAATCGAGTATGCGGATTGCGCACATTTCCGGATCTGTTCAACGCCCGGAAATGTGCGCGTCTCTTTGTCCGGCCCGGCTGACTGCACAAGTTATTTTCCATTGAAAAAAATGCAGTTTATAAAATGCAGTTTGTTGACTTTTACAAATGCGCCGCGCCCAGATGTTTTCCTTGACACTTTTGTTGACATTTCATGACAAAACGGATATAATCTCACAGGAGCAAAGGTGCGGGCCCTACGCCTGAATTTTTGCTCTTTTTATAAGGATACATAAAAATTGGCTAAAGGAGACTTCCCATGGTCAAAATAAATGAAAACTTCAGAAAACTTCCCGGCGGGTATCTGTTCCCGGAAATCGGGCGCAGGGTCCGTGCCTATGAGGCGGAAAGGCCGCCGATGCCGCTTATCCGTATGGGTATCGGTGATGTGACTCTTCCTCTTGCTCCGGCTGTCATCACCGCCATGCACAGAGCGACCGACGAAATGAGCCGGAAGGAGACCTTCCGTGGATACTGCGAGGAGACATGCGGCGCATACGACTTTCTCCGCTTCGCCATCCGGGACAGCTACGCGGCACGTGGTACGCAGATTGATGATGACGAAATATTCGTCTCCGACGGCGCGAAGTCCGACTGCGGCAATATCGGAGACATATTTGGTCTTGACAACATTGTTGCGGTCTGTGATCCTGTATACCCTGTGTATGTAGACACAAACGCCATGGCCGGCCGGGCTGGCGATTTCGACGGGGAAAGATGGACGCGTCTTCTCTATCTCCCGTGTACAGCTGAAAATGGCTTTTTCCCCGATATCCCGGAGGGTGAAGCACCTGATTTGATATATATATGTTCTCCAAATAATCCAACAGGTACTGCCGCCACCAGAGCACAGCTTCAGGCCTGGGTGGACTATGCTAACGACCATGGCAGCATAATACTATATGACTCCGCCTATGAGGCGTTTATCTCAGAGCCTGGTATACCTCACAGTATCTTTGAACTTCAGGGTGCAAAGACATGCGCCATTGAGTTCCGCTCCTTCTCCAAAACTGCCGGCTTTACCGGAAACCGCTGTGCCTATACTGTCATTTCGAAGGAACTGAGACGTGGAGGTGTGAGTCTGCGGGACCTGTGGAACCGCCGCATGGGAACCAAGTTCAACGGGGTGGCATATGTCATCCAGAGAGCGGCAGAGGCAACCTTTTCCCCTGAGGGGGCCGCTCAGATAAAAGAGTCTATTGCGTATTATCTCAATAACGCCAGAGTCATTCGTGAGGGACTCTCCAAAGCGGGACTGGACGTTTACGGTGGCGTCAATGCGCCTTATATCTGGTGCCGCACTCCGGATGGCGTGGGATCCTGGGAATTCTTTGATACACTGCTGCGCAGGGCATGCGTCGTAACTACCCCAGGTGCGGGCTTTGGCCCCTCCGGAGAAGGTTATATCCGCCTCACCGCCTTCGGCGACGCGGAGAAAACCCGGGAGGCGGTGGAGCGGATCGCCTCTGTCCTTTGAAGCTTTATCGCTGAACGAAAGAGAGTGACTTTCATGAAGGCATACCTTATTCTGGAAAACGGCAGGCGCTTCGAGGGCGTATCTGTTGGCGCTTCCGGTGAGAGCGTTGGAGAGCTGGTATTTACCACTGGCATGACCGGCGCCTGCGAGAGCCTCACCGACCCAAGCTACTTTGGACAGCTTGTGGTCTTTACCTTTCCACAGTTCGGAAATTACGGCATCTGCCGCGCGGATATGGAGAGCTCACGGGTACATGTCCGTGGAGCAGTGGTTCGCGAGTTATGCGATACTCCTTCCAACTTCCGCTGTCAGGAGAACGTGGATACGTTCTTAAAGGAACAGGGCGTCACCGGTATTGCCGGTGTTGATACGCGCGCCCTCACGCAGCTTATACGCGATGGCGGAGTATTAAATGCTGTGATAACCACGAACCCGGACTACGACTGGCATACACTTCACAGCTACAGCGTCAGAAATTCTGTCCAGGCTGTCAGCACGGCCGAACGGAGCAGTATAACTCCCGCCGGTGAGGCACGCTTTACCGTTGCACTCATAGACTACGGCGCAAAACGCAGTATAGCCGGCAACCTTACAAAGCGTGGATGCCGCGTCGAGATCTTCCCATATGACGCGACTGCTGACGAGGTCATGTCTGTTCACCCGGACGGTATCGTGCTATCCAATGGCCCGGGGAATCCGGAGGACAACCAGAAGTGCATAGCTGAGATAAAAAAGCTCTTCGGCAGAGCGCCCATGTTCGGTATCTGTCTTGGACATCAGCTGATGGCCCTGGCCGCCGGGGCGTACACCAGGAAGCTCAAGTTCGGCCACCGGGGTGCAAACCAGCCGGTCAAGGATCTGCGCACCGGCCATGTCTATATAACCTGTCAGAACCATGGCTACGCTGTTGACTCCGAATCTCTGGAGGGTGCAGGTGCAGAGGTTCGGTATGTTAATGTGAACGACGGGACCTGTGAGGGTGTGGATTATCCCCTCATGAACGCCTTCTCAATGCAGTTTCATCCCGAAGCACATGGCGGTCCAAGAGACTGCGAGGGCGGGTTTGAGCGTTTTCTGGAAATGATGGAGGTAAGGTAAATGCCGCTGGATAAAACCATCAGGAAGGTTCTGGTTATAGGATCAGGCCCAATTGTCATAGGGCAGGCGGCTGAGTTCGACTATGCCGGAACTCAGGCTTGCCGCATTTTAAAACAGGAGGGCGTTCGCTCGGTTCTGGTCAACTCAAACCCCGCCACGGTCATGACAGATGGCGCAATGGCGGACGCAGTGTATCTGGAGCCGCTGAACGCTGAAACAGTAAAACGCATCATCTTAAAGGAAAAGCCGGATTGCCTGCTGGCGGGACTCGGTGGGCAGACCGGGCTTACCATAGCCATGCAGCTTACACACGAGGGCTTTCTGGAAAAGCATGGTGTACGTCTCATCGGAACAAATGCCGATGCCATAGACAAGGCTGAGGACCGGGAGCTTTTCAAGGAGGCCATGGCGCATATAAATCAGCCGTGTATACCATCGGATATAGCGAATGATGTGGAGACTGCTCTCGCTGTAGCTGAACGGATAGGCTATCCCGTGATAATTCGTCCAGCCTTCACACTTGGAGGCGGGGGCGGCGGGGTTGCCAGAGACGCTGCTGAGCTGCGAGATGTGGCCTCAGTTGGTCTGGACGCCTCCCCTATACGTCAGGTGCTGGTTGAACGGTATATTTTTGGCTGGAAAGAAATAGAGTTTGAGGTCATGCGTGATCATGCCGGCAATGTAATCACCATTTGCTCCATGGAAAATGTGGATCCTGTCGGCATCCACACAGGAGACTCCATAGTCGTTGCTCCGGCCCTCACCCTGATGGACAGGGAATACCAGATGCTCCGAACCGCCGCACTCAACATCATCACGGAGCTCGGCATTGAGGGTGGCTGCAACTGTCAGTTTGCTCTGAACCCGGAAAGCTTTGAGTATGATGTCATTGAGGTAAACCCACGTGTATCACGATCCTCCGCCCTGGCCTCCAAGGCCACAGGATACCCTATCGCCAAGGTTGCTGTAAAGATAGCCCTGGGGTATACGCTGGACGAGATAAAAAATGACATTACCGGCAAAACCAGCGCCTGCTTTGAACCAACAGTAGATTATGTGGTATGCAAGTTCCCAAAATGGCCCTTTGACAAGTTTCATGGGGCTGAACGGCGTCTTGGAACGCAGATGAAGGCCACCGGAGAGGTCATGTCCATCGGAACCTCCTTTGAGGCTGCACTGATGAAGGCTGTCCGTGGCGCTGAAATCGGTCAGGAGACATTGAACCGCGCTCCACAGTCCGGTAAGACACTTGAGGAGCGGCTTGCCTCCATGGATGATCTGCGTATTTTCACCATTTTTGAGGCGCTTAAAGCCGGCTTCCCCAAGGAACGTATCCACGAGATAACCATGATAGACAACTGGTTTCTGGACAGACTTCAAAACCTGGTTGACTATGAGCTTAAGCTGCGCGAAAATGGCGTGGACGGGGAAAGCTACCTGTGCGGCAAGCGACTTGGTTACACAGACAAAGCCATTGCAGCACTCTCCGGCTGTACGGAGCTCCCTCACCGGGATCCTGTGTACAAGATGGTTGACACCTGCGCCGCTGAGTTTGAGGCGGAAACGCCTTATTATTATGCTTCATATGATGATGTGTGTGACTCCCGTCCGGTCGAGCGAAATAAGGAAAGCGTAATAGTCATAGGTTCCGGACCTATACGCATAGGGCAAGGCATTGAATTTGACTACAGCTCTGTCCACTGTGCCGTTACGCTGAAAAGTCTTGGCTATGATGTTGTTATCATAAACAACAACCCCGAGACAGTTTCAACAGACTATGACACAGCAGATCGGCGCTATTTTGAACCTCTCTGTCCGGAGGATGTGATGGGCGTCATAGCGGTGGAGCAT
>CAYPMJ010000122.1:0-5500 GCA_964411785.1 uncultured Oscillospiraceae bacterium | reverse complement strand
ATACATTTTCCGCCGACGCACTCGGCACGATCTCCAGAGCCAGCCCCAGTGACAGCGCCACCGTCAGAAACAGTGATAAAATTCGTTTCTTCATCTTTTTACCTCCTTTTGATTTGCTGATAGCCTCACGCGCCCAGAAGACTCTGGTCAAACGCAAACAGCGCCTCGTTGATCTCAAAGATATTGTAGTTTCCATGGCTGATGAAAAACTCAATAATAATATCAGATTTGTTGCTGTGAGAAAGGGCGAAGCCGGCTTTCAGCAGCATCTCCTGAGTCTCACTGAGAGAGAGCTCGAGAGCAATCGCAAAGGCCAGAACCGTGGGCTTGCTGGGCTTATAAAACCTGTCGCTCCGTATCTTTGAGAACAGCTTGCGGTCAATGTTCGCTTTCTTATAACACTCCGCGTCAGTGATACCGCGCTCGTCGATCTTTCTAAGCAGCATCTCGGAAAAGCTCTCGTCGATCATGCTGACTGCCTCGTCAAGCGTCGGTGCGGACGGAACCGCCATGCAGGACTTTGCAGCAAGCGGCATCGGCATTGCTTCTTCTGCCGGCACACAGGATTTGACGGATTTGTCGGAAAGCAGTCGTCGTCTCTGTTCCCTGCGTACGTCTGTATGTTCCTCGACATAGTTGTCATCAATATACTCGGCGATATCCTTGAACAGCTTTTCGCCGATCTGATATGAGGCCCTGTCAAAGATGACGATGTAAACGGTCATCTCATTTTCGGAAAGGAAATCGCTGATGGTATCAATGGCGACCTTCAGTGCTTTGTCCTTCGGATAGCCGTATATGCCGGAGGAAATCAGGGGAAAGGCCACGGTCTCGCAGCCCTTCTCTTTGGCAAGAGCGAGAGAGGTACGGTAGCACGAGATCAGTTTGTCGCGCTCCCCATGGCTGCCGCCGCACCAGCGCGGACCCACCGTATGTATCACGTATTTGCATGGCAGACGATACGCGCCCGTTATCTTCGCACTGCCGGTCTCACAGCCGCCAAGAGTCCTGCACTCGGCAAGAAGTCCCGGGCCCGCAGCATGATGAATGGCTCCGTCAACGCCGCCTCCCCCCAGAAGCGTCTGGTTGGCCGCGTTCACGATAGCGTCTACCTTCATTTTTGTAATGTCGTTCCTCACAATTTCAAGCGGCATAGTCGATCCTCCGATACTTAAATGCTTTCTAATCGTCCATATCCACATTTTCACGGAACAGCTCACTTTGAATATCAGTGATGTCATCAAAGGGAATTCTTAAGCTGTTCATGAGAACAAGGTTTCGCTGGTATTCATCAATTTTCTTAAGGTTGCCTGTAACCGTCAGATACCGTCCTCCGGCTTTTCTGTCGTCCTTTTTAAAATACGTCACAGTTATTTCCGGCTGCATGGCAACTGCATCCATAAGTAGGCTCTGCTTTATGTCCAGCAGATCCCTGGCCGATTCATCCAGCTCCAGCTTTTCGTCTGTAAAACGCGCCGTTTCCTCAACCGCGTCCTCGTATCCTGTCAAGGCGGCAAATGGGGAGAACTGCGCCGCTCGATCCGACATAGGCATCTGCGGCCTTCTATCTGATACGTGGTGCGGAAGATTGATTATCTTCTCGTAAGGGCTCATGCCTTGTGGCCTCCGATCTGCATATTGCGATCGCGTGCCGTTGCGCCCTCCTCAAAG
This sequence comes from uncultured Oscillospiraceae bacterium, assembly GCA_964411785.1. Lineage (GTDB taxonomy): Bacteria > Bacillota > Clostridia > Oscillospirales > Oscillospiraceae > RUG626. Next base: position 3,829 of record CAYPMJ010000122.1, on the reverse strand, counting down.
TTCATTCCTTTGAGAATAGCATTTTTTCCATACTTCTTCCTGATTGCCAGCATGGCTTTCTGCATTTTTCTCTCCCGGTCAAGCTCCGCCTGTTCACGCTCCCGCCTGGTCTCCAGCGCATCATAGTCTGTAAACAGGTCGATCTGCTCATATTGCGCTTCCTTCTTCACATCAGCTTCGCTGATGACATGGTTTACAGTGATGTTCAGTCTGCGGATAAGGAGATTCTTATCGACGATGCGGTCAAAGAGTTCCGACGCTGCTTCCATGATTCTCTTTGTGGACGCCGTGTGTCCGCCGAGATTGATTGTGCCGTGTGAGTGCTTTGGAATTCTGCGCCCGTAGTGGTCGCGCACGACTTCCCCATTATAGGCTTTGCTTCGTTCGGGGTCAATAAGATTCTCAACGTCGTACCCAACTGTGACAACGATCTGGTCAGTGACAAGTCCCTTATCAACCATATCCAGCGCAAGGAGATCAGCCATCTCCCGTAGGACAAGCTTTGCCTTTTCAGCTTCGTAGGGCGTATGAAGCACCTGCCCTGAACCCAGGCTGTTGCTGCTGGGGCGGTATGCCTTTATCGCATCCACCGTACATGGTTCCCATCCCCACGCGTGATCTATCAGCAGCTCAGCGTTTTTCCCGAATAGCTTATAGAGTAAATCCTCGTCCGTCACAGACCGCCACGCCACATCTCCCATTGTAAACATCCCGTTATCCTCAAGCTTCCTCGCACAGCCTCTGCCAACTCTCCAGAAATCGGTCAGTGGCTGATGTGTCCAGAGAATTTGCCGGTAGCTCATCTCATTTAACTCCGCAATCCTCACGCCGTTTTTGTCTGCCGGGATGTGCTTGGCGACAACATCCATTGCTACTTTACACAGGTAGAGATTCGTGCCTATACCCGCTGTTGCGGTGATGCCTGTGCTGTCCAGAACATCCAGTATGATCTTCATGGCAAGGTCGTGGGGAGAGAGCTTATAGGTGTTTAAGTAGCCGGTGACGTCCATGAAAACCTCGTCAATGGAGTAGACAATAATGTCCTCTGGTGCGACATATTTCATGTAGATGCTGTAAATGCGTGTACTGTACTCCATGTAGTAAGCCATTCGGGGAGGCGCGATAATAAATGCGATTGCCAGTTCCGGGTCCCCTGTCAGTTCGGAATAGAAATATGACTCCCCGTTCAGCCTGTGTCCAGGCGCATCGAATCTGCGTCCGGCGTTGGCCTCTTTTACCTGCTGCTTCACTTCAAAGAGCCGCGCCCGTCCCGAAATACCGTAGCTTTTAAGTGAAGGCGTGACCGCCAGGCATATGGTCTTGTCAGTCCGGCTCTCGTCCGCAACTACAAGATTGGTGTCCAGCGGATCAAGGCCTCGCTCCCGGCACTCAACCGACGCATAAAAGCTCTTCAGGTCAATCGCGATATAGGTGCGTTCTTTCACGCTCCGCTCTCCTTTCGGGTCATTCCTCCCGGGAAATCACAGTCTGCGACCTCATAAATCAAACTTTTTCCTGTACGCATCGGGGTCGGCCCTGTACTCCTGATATTTTTCTCTCAGGCAATTCCCACAGGGCCTGAACCCTGCAGCAAGAGCTGTCTTTTCGTCAGCAAAGAATACGCGGGATTTTTCATAGCTCCCCGGAAACCTCCTGATAGCAGAGAGCGCGGAAGGGCAGTCAAGCCGCCCGTAAATTTTCAATCTGGCATTGCCGCCATATGTTCCCGGCGTGTCAGAGAGATACTCTTTCCCGTCTGCGTCCAGCAGCCTGTACTTCTTCATCTTGCAGAGCCCTCCGGTCTTACATCCTTCAGAAAGTCAGAATGAGGCACATAGGGCAGGTCTAATCTCCAGCCCATGCGGTTCATTTCATTGAGTTTTATCAGCATCAGATTGATATTCGTATTCATGGCACGGGAGAGCTGCAATACGTCATACCCCTTTCGCATATAGTCGCTCAGTTCGTCATCGTCAATGATGACATGAGCAGCAAAGGCATTCGCCTCATACTCATGTCTGGTGCGCATATCGAAAAGGACAAACTCCGGGAACGAATTGTCTGCTTTCGCAAGGTCGCGGTGGAAGGTGTCGTGACCGATCTCATGGCCGCAGACCATCTGCATTACCATTTCCTCCATATTGGAGTTCAGCAGGATGTGCCTCTCCTTATGGCGATATGTATACATCCCCAACAGCTTATCAAAATCATCTATGTAATGGACATAGATGCCCAACTCACCGGCAATCTTCAATGTGTCCCTTGTTCCGCAGCATCTGACAATACTCCTTGCCTTGTTGTAGATCTCCTCGGAGCGAATCAGCACGGGACATTCACCCCCCATGTTAAAAGCAGTAAAATATGATCCGGTAAATATTTATCAGCACAGAAGCCCGCTCTATCAGGCGTCAGACGGATCAGCTGCCTTTTTGTACTTCTTCAGCGTGTACTTCTCAGCATTGCGGGCTTTGGATTCCCAATAAATATCCTGCAGCGCCTTCATAACGGCATCCTTGTCCTGCTCAGACAGAGTGCCGCCGGCAAACAGTCCGGACATGCCATCGATCAGATCCTGTGCCTGCCTCATTCCGCGTGAGCCGTACTGCTCCGATGCCTGAACTACAAATCTCTCGTCTTCAGTCAGCAGATAATTGACATCCACCTCAAAGAAATCCGCAATCTTTTTATATGCGTCTCTGGACCGTGGGAATGAAAGACCATGTTCATACCGCGTGATCATGCGCCGGTTGAGGCACAGGCTGTCTGCTACTTCCTGCTGCGTTAAATTTCGTTTTTCCCGTTCAGCCCTGAACTTCTCGCCAAATGTCATCTTGGTCATCACTCCTGATCACGAAAAATCTGCGGCCTTTAATCGTCCATAAATATTGCCAGAGTCATCTCAGGTATGTAATAGCAGGACGAGTAATTAAATTACCCATATCTTACTGTAAATTGCTCACTTTGTCAAGGGGTCCCGGCAATCCTGCAAAGAAAAGTTTCAGGCCAGAGCAGCATGAATGGTCCCCGGCATTTGTATTCTCACTTCTTCAATTCTGAGTCCGCTGGCGCCATAGAACAGGCCGATTGTGTGGCGTCCGCTCTCAATCTGCCCCAATTCGGCACACTTCTCCGCTGCAGCCCCTTGCGTCCCCTGCATGACCAGCATGGTCCTGAATTCCCCATCACAGAAGAACGAGAGAGGAATCTGGGCGAGCGCCGTCATTGGTGAACTTGCTGTGACAAGGATCCGGTACTGACCAGATATGTCGGCCTGAATGTCGAAAATTTCAGCACGTCCACGTCTGGGATGCAGATTATCTCCATTGATCACGATGAATTCAGAGCCCTCCTCAGCGTAATAGCATCTCCCCACCGTCAGGCTGCTCTCGTCCACGGGCAGAGCATAGCGCGGCGTCTCCTCCGCTCTCAAGCGTCCGGTGAAGCGAAGAAGCGCCTGACTGTTCATGAGAAAGCGGAGAATATTTCCGGCATTCCGCTGCAATTCACCGCGCGTCAGATATCCATCTGCCAGCTGCTGGGCTATGTCGTACACTTCAGGGTTTTTCGACACGCAGGGTGTGCACATATATAGATCGTTCTGCGCCGCCACCATAGGTGCCTTTGCTGCGGCACTGGGAGCCTCACCGGGATAGTTCGCCCTGGCCCACCAATCTGTCATAACCACTCCGGTAAATCCCCACTCCCTGCGCAGCACCTGTGTACACAGATCGTAGTTGCCGGCGGCCCAGATCCCATTGATGGCGCCATATGCTGTCATCAGGGAGCGAACCTCTCCCTCCCTGACCGCGATCTCAAAGCCCTTCAGGTA
>CAYPMJ010000121.1:0-5557 GCA_964411785.1 uncultured Oscillospiraceae bacterium | reverse complement strand
CCTGCGGCTTTATGTGCGGGTGTTTCATGCCGTTTGGCTGCGCACCTTGCGGAGAAGCTGGTCCGCTTCGTGGACTTTCACGAGGGTGCGACTGCCAGGAGGAGGTGCGGTAAAAGCGATCACTTGCACCGTTGTAGTGGCTATAGGCCGAAATTGAAATCACCTCCGAACTCTTTAAGAGCAAGCTTAGCAAGGTGCGTAAGCTTCGCAATCTTCAACGCTCGATCCAACGCTGCCTGGCGTTCGGTTTTCACATAGGGCCGTATGGCAGCAAGAAGTGCCGTCTTTTCATTGGATGTCCCTGAATATTCACCCATCAGCTTTGCGATCATTTTCAGAAGCCGCGGGTCAAGTTCATCGGGTATGCTTTTCTTTTCCTGATGTTTTTTATCCTCACCTTCCAGAGAGCCGGAGAGCTCACGGGCAAGTCCAAGGATCTTCTCCATATCCTTCGGCGATGAAAGTATGCTGTTCAATTTGTCCTCAAACTCGCCCATAACGCTCCCATCCACTGTCAACAGATTTTATTTCGTAATTTGGTTTATGCTGCACTTTGCCGAAAAGGTAAGGTGTGACTTACGAGAGTTCAGATATTTCGGAATATTATTTTTCCTGGTCTCCGTCCATGAGCCGCTGTAGCTGTCGGAGCAGACGGGATCCGGCGTCGGTGCTTATTGCCTGTGACAGGGTATTTCTGATTGCGTCCGTATCGCCGTGGCGGACAGCGTCCTCAAAGCCGCCGTTTGCTAAAATTTCCCGGACGGCCTCCCCGTCACGGGAAGAGGCCAGGGATTGAAGATCGTTTTTCTTTCCGGCAAGCCGCTTGCCCTCTGCGGTGGACATGAATTTCTCCGCCGCTTTTTGAAGATTCTCGTCCATAGCTGCCTCCCTGATTTATTTCGTTCATGACAGTATATTCCAGCAGGAGGAAAAGGTTCACTGTGAAAATTATAGTTTTTTCCGACTCACACCGGAATGTGGAGTCAATGGAGCGGGCGGTCCGGCTGGAGCAGCCAGACTATATCATACACCTTGGCGACCTTGAAAGAGACGCTTTTGAGCTTGGCAGACTTTTTCCAAACCTTCCGCTCTGCTCTGTTCCGGGTAACTGCGATGTAATGCCAAAGGGGGAGAAGCGGCTGGTATTTGAGCTGGCTGGGAAACGATTTTTTGTCACTCACGGGCATATATACCACGTAAAAACGGGCCTTCAGTCATTGGTAAATAATGCTCTGGCAGCGGGTGCGGATCTGTGCCTTTTCGGACACACCCATGTACCCCTTTTCCGGGAGACACACGGTCTGCTCCTCATTAACCCTGGTAGTATTGGGTATCAGGAGACCTACGGAGTTCTTACCATCACGGAAGGGAAGACCACGTATGAGAAAAGAGGACGGTGAGGGGGTATGGTTCATAGCAGGGAGCTTTAATTGCGATGGCTCCTGATAAAAAAGGCGTACCCTGAACCCTGCATAAAAGACAGATAAAGGGCGAAGATACTGATTTTAAAGTATCTTCGCCCTTTGCAGGTTACTTTGCTGTTTTGCGGGAGCTCTCACAGATCGTCAGAGCGATTTGAAAGAGTCCATTCGTGAGAAATGCGGAAAACGCGCAGATTCATTGAGCGCTTCAAGCCTGAGAGCGCATCACCGGCGGAAAAGATCCGAGGAGCGCCGACGACGCATTTGCCTTTAGCTTCACCAGCTTCAGTTATCTGAAGATTTTTTCCTGGAGAGCAGAACGTTTGTGAGTATACCAAGGATCAACGCACAGGCAACAGAGGTAATGGAGATCTTTCCGAAGGTCAGGTTGATGCCGCCGACTCCGGTGATGAGAATGACAGATACCACAAACAGGTTTTTATTGTCATTCAGATCCACGGACTGAACCATTTTAAGTCCGGAGACGGATATGAACCCATACAAGGCAACACAGACGCCGCCCATAACGCAGCTGGGAATGGTGGCAAGGAACGTGGCGAAGGGGCCGAAGAAGGATATCACAATGGCGAGAATAGCAGTTGCAAAAATAGTAACTACAGAGGCGTTCCCGGAAATAGCCACACAGCCAACGGATTCACCGTACGTAGTGTTGGGACAGCCGCCGAAGACGGCGCCGGCGATAGAGCCTACGCCATCGCCGAGAAGCGTTCTGTGGAGGCCGGGATTTTCAAGCAGATCCTGACCAATGATTGTGGAGAGGTTTCTGTGGTCGGCAATATGTTCAGCGAAAACCACAAAGGCGACAGGCACATAAGCCACGGCGACAGTGGCAACGTAGGATGGAGTAATCTCACCTGCACCCTTCAGCGCCTTGAGGAATGTAAAGTCAGGAACCCAGGTAATATCCCGGAAGAGGTCAAAATCAATAATCCTGAGACCATCAATCCCTGCGCTGTTTCCAATGACAGTCATAACTGCGGCGAAAGCATATCCGGCCAGTATTCCGATAATAAACGGAATCATTCGGACCATCTTTTTGCCGAAAACAGAGCAGAGCATGGTGACACCCAGTGTAATAAGTCCACAGAGCAGACACAGGTACTGGGAAGCGGCCTGAACCTGGACGCCGTCGGCAAGCAGCGTAACATTGCCTGTAAAGAGATCCCCTACCGCGTTTCCTGCGAGCGACAGACCAATGATAGCCACAGTGGGACCAATGACTACCGAAGGCATGAGCTTCCTGATCCAGCCCACTCCGACGGCCTTGACAATAAGCGCGAGAACCACATAGACAAGTCCGGCGAAACACGCGCCAATTATAAGCCCGGCGTAGCCGGCATAAACGGAGACAGCACCAGCGAAAGCAGTTGACATGGAGCCTAGGAAGGCAAAGGAGGAACCAAGGAAAACAGGACTGTTGAACTTGGTAAAGAGCAGATAAACAAGGGTCCCGACACCAGCGCCGAAGAGCGCGGCAGTCTGGGACATTCCGTTCCCAATGATCGTCGGAACGGCGATAGTTGCAGCCATAATTGCGAGAAGCTGCTGAACAGCAAAAATGACTGTCTGACCGGGTCTGGGCCTGTCTTTCACGTTGTAAATAAGATTCATAGCTTTTCCCCCAATCTGTTTGCGTCATGGCGTGCAGTAAAAAAGCGCTGACCTGCAGTCTGGAAGGACTGTGCAGCCGCAACACCACTTGATCAAATATACACCTTTTTCAGCGGGACTGTCAAGAACCAAATGTCCAAGCCTGTCTTTTTATGAGAACTCCTAATGAAAATCAGTGAAAGGACGGATAAATTGTCGTGTTGATTTCGAAAAACAGTTGCAAAGACGGAGAAAAAGGTTTAAAATGAAAACAGTTTTTTTCCGGAGGGATAGGCATTGAAAAAAACGTTTGCGTCAGCGGACACATTTCGCAGAATAGCCGACGAGTATGGGACCCCGGTATACGTCTATGACGAGAGAGGCATCCGTGAAAACGCCAGGAGGCTCTACCGCGCCTTTTCCTGGAACAGAGGTTACAGGGAGTATTTTGCTGTGAAGGCTACTCCGACCCCCGGCATATTGAAGATTCTGAAGGAGGAGGGCTGCGGGGTGGATTGCTCATCGCTGACCGAACTGATGCTCAGTGAACGGTGCGGGTTTTCGGGCAGCGACATTATGTTTTCTTCCAATGAGACACCCAGGGCAGATATGCTGAAGGCGCTGGAGTTGAGCGCGTACATCAATCTTGATGACTACACCCACGTTGAGTTTCTGAACAGCCTCGGGAGCATACCGGAGACGATATGCTGTCGTTTCAACCCAGGTGGAGTGTTCTCAGTGGCGAACCAGATAATGGATAACCCAAGGGACGCTAAATATGGAATGACCCGCGGACAGATGAAGAGTGCTTACCGGGATCTGATGAGTCTTGGGGCACATTTTTTCGGGATACACTCTTTCCTTGTATCAAATGCCACCTTCAACGAATATTATCCCATGATGGCAAGGCAGCTTTTTGAGCTTGCGGTGGAGCTGAAGCGGGATACAGGTGCGCAAATCAGCTTTGTTAATCTCTCAGGCGGCATTGGCATTCCATATTACCCGGATCAGATTGCGCCGGATATTGACGTTATTGGAGCGGGCGTGCGCAAGGCGTTTGAAGAGATAATGGTACCAGCCGGTATGGGTGATGTAAAGATATTTACTGAGCTTGGCCGCTACATGTTGGGGCCATACGGATGCCTTTTAACTTCGTGTATCCATCAGAAGCATATCTATAAAGAGTATATAGGCGTGGATGCCTGCGCTTGTAACCTGATGCGTCCGGCGATGTACGGCGCGTACCATCATATAACCGTCCTTGGAAAGGAGAATGCCCCCTGCGACCACCTGTATGATGTGGTGGGCGGCCTTTGTGAGAATAACGATAAATTTGCCATAGACCGGGAGCTGCCGGAGATAGAAGTAGGGGATATGCTTGTCCTTCATGACACGGGCGCACATGGTCACGCTATGGGTTATAACTATAACGGGAAGCTGCGCTCCGCCGAGGTGCTTTTGCGTGAGGACGGGACTACACAGCTTCTTCGCCGTGCTGAGACGCCGGAGGATTATTTTGCCACTATGGTTTTTTAGCTGTGGGAAAGTGCCACTGAAGGCTTGTGACACTGTGATAGTGTTCTTCCCAGTTATTACTCATGCATAAGGAGGTGATGAATATGGAGTTTCTAAAGAAATTCTTCCCATTTTCCTTTGGTGCGAAGGCGAATTTAACGGCGCTTGTGGTGAATCTGATTATTTACGTCGTCGTAGGCGCGGTAGTTGGAGTGCTGATCGGTTTACTCGCCAGTATCCCAGTTCTTGGAGTCATCTTCGGCCTTGTTGGTGGGTTGGTCGACTTGTATGTTCTGATAGGTATAGTTCTCTCCATACTGGATTACCTGAAGCTTCTGAAATGATCTGTGTGAGGAAAGCGGCCTTAAGAGTTCAAGGTGTATAAGGCGGCAGCCAATGGATCACAACGAAGCGAGCATCACAAGAAAAATTACGGGTATCGGCTGGCTTAAGCCGATGCCCGTAATTTCTGCAATTGGAATACAGTGTTCTGTAAGGACCTGCATAGAATGCAGAGCTTTGGGCTCACAGGTGAAACTTACGTTTACGGAAGCAGACAGAGATCACTGCGGAGTGGATGGGGAGGAGAAATGACAACCGTTTACTCTGCGTCTTTTGTTCCGCTGACGATCTGATAGTAGGCGTTGGAGGTGATGCGGTATACGACGACATAGAAGAGCGCAAACACAAGATAGCTTCCGATCGTTGTGGCTATGAACAATGGCCTGTTATTCAGGTTAAAGCATAACAGCAGCTCTTCAATAATGGGAAAAGCAAATCCGAGATGCAGCCCAGCCATCCCAAGGGGCAGAAAGAACACCGTCAGAAGCTGCGAATTGATGCTTTTCCGGATATCCTTTTTCTGCATGCCGATCTTCTGCATGATCTCAAACCTGGACACGTCCTCGTATCCCTCGGATATCTGTTTGTAGTAGATAATCAGCACAGCTGCCAGGATAAATACGATGCTGAGGATGATGCCGAGGTAGAACAGGCCGCCGTACAGCGAA
>CAYPMJ010000120.1:0-5690 GCA_964411785.1 uncultured Oscillospiraceae bacterium | reverse complement strand
ATAGGGGCGTCAGAACCAGGTGCTCAGACGACCTGCTGTGGCTTCCATATGCGCTTTGCGACTATGTGGAGAAGACAGGCGACAGGGGAATACTGCTGAAGAGGGCGGGCTTTCTTGTCTCCCCGCCTCTCCGGGAAAATGAGCGGGACAGGTACGAAAGCCCGCAGACCTTCCCTATGGACGGGACGATTCTGGAACACGCCGTCAGAGCAGCAGACTGCTTCCTGGACAGAGGGACAGGCTCACATGGCCTCGCGCTGATGCTGGGCGGTGACTGGAACGACGGAATGGACCAGGTCGGAGAGGGCGGCAGCGGTGAGAGCCAGTGGTTGACCTGGTTTGGCGCCATAGTTCTTGAGAGGCTTGGGGGACTGTGCAGACGTGAGGGGGAGATGGAGAGGGCGGAACACTATGAGGATTGCTCTCTCACCCTTCGACGTTCTGCGGAGAGGAGCTGGACAGGCAGATGGTATATAAGGGGCTATTATGATGATGGTACGCCGCTTGGTGCGCCGGAGAACGACGAATGCCAGATAGACTCCATAGCTCAGAGCTTCGCTGTCTTTGCAGGCGCCGAACCGGCGAGATGCACAAGAGCCCTGGACGCAGCCTGGGAGAGGCTATACGACCAGAAGAACCGTGTATGCAAGCTGTTCACTCCGGCATTCGACAGGGGAGGCCAGGAGCCTGGATATATAAAGAGCTACGCCCCGGGCTACCGGGAGAACGGAGGACAGTACACTCACGCGGCGATCTGGCTTGCGATGGCGCTGCTGCGTTCCGGGGAGCGGGAGCGCGGAGCGCAGCTGCTGGCGGACATTTCCCCCTGGGGGCGCGATCCTGAGCGGTACAAAAAAGAGCCATATGTCCTTGCCGCCGACATCTGCTCCGCGCCGGGCAGCGAGGGACGCGGGGGGTGGACGTGGTATACAGGCTCCGCGGGATGGTATTACCGCGCTGTCACGGAGGAGCTCCTCGGACTTCATGTCCGGGACGGGATTTTAACCGTGTCCCCCAGGCTTCCGGCGAGCTTTGGCCCCTGCCAGGTTCTTTACCGCAACGGGGATGAGACAATTAAAATAACGATAGACCCCAAACGGGATATGGAAGTTCTGATAGACGGGGAACCATGTAAAAAGGAGGGTATTCCTCTGAAGATTTACAATAAATCTATATCTTCCGCGGGAAAAGTGTAGTATAATAGCACCGATAAAGTCGTGCAGAGGCGCCCGGGGCTTGCCCGGCCCATGGAGGGATGACCGATGAACGACCGGGCGGGGGGAGTGCCGGTGCAAAAGGTGACTAGAAGGGAGATTATGCCTGGAGTCTGGCTTACCTGCATTACAACGTACAAGTTCAAGACGGAATGCCTCTCCGCCACATTTTTTACGAAGCTGGAAAAGGCGACGGCGTCGCTTAACGCGGTTCTCCCGTATGTGCTGGCCAGAGGAACGGTGAAGCACCCTGACATGGAGGCCATAGCAGCCGCGCTTGAGGATATGTACGGCGCGAGGCTGGAGCCTGAGGTGTGCAGACGCGGTGAGATACAGTGCGTCGGGTTTACGGCGGAGTTTGCCGATGGCGCATTTGTCCCGGAAGGGGGATTGCTGGAGAAGACGGCGGCCCTGCTGGGGGAGGTGATCCTGACGCCGGTCACCAGCGGCGGCAGACTTACGGGACAATATGTGGAGGACGAGCGGGAGAAGCTGATGGAGGACATAAGGGGCGAGGTCAACGATAAGGAGAGCTATGCCCTTGGAAGGCTTCTTGGCTCAATGTTCCGCGGCGAGAGCTACGCGGTGCCGAAGTTTGGCACATTGAGGGATGCGGCGAAGATATCCACGGGTACTCTTACAAGAAGATACCGGGAGCTCATCTCCTCCTCAGCGCTGGAGCTCTTTTATTGCGGGGCGGAGAATCCGCGAAGTGTGGAGGGCCTTCTGCGCGGGACATTCGCGGCGCTCCCGCGTATCGGGTCGTGTGCGAAGCCGTATACAATTCCGGCTGTCCCAAGGGATGTGAACCTGAAGCCGCGTCTCGTGGTCGAGAGAATGAGCGTCTCACAGGAGCGTCTCGCGCTTGGCTACAGGCTTGCGGAGTGCAATAATGAGGCGGCGCTGCTCGTCTTCAATGCGCTTTTCGGAGGAGGTCCGGCGTCGAGACTGTTTAAAAATGTCCGGGAGAGGCTTGGACTGTGCTACTATGTGGATTCCTCCTTTGACAGCTATAAGGGTGTGCTTACTGTTTCCGCGGGCGTGGATGCTCCCCACCGTGAAGAGGCAGTCAGTGAGATAGAGAGGGAGCTTGAGTCACTCAGAGAAGGCGGCTTTGACGACCGGGAGCTGGAGACTGCGCAGAAGACAGCGTCCATGGAGCTGCTCCAGGAGCTGGATGACCCGTTGGGACTGGAAGACCTCTATCTGGATAAGGCCGCCAGTCTGAATGGTACGGATCCTGAGGAGCTGGCGTCGCTGGTTTTTCTGGTGGAGCGCGGGGATGTAATCCGCATAGCCTGCTGCGCAAGGCTCGACACCATATATTTTCTGGAAGGTGAGAGTGATGGCTCTGTGCCTCAATGAGTATGCCGGAATAGGTGAGCAGGCATATTATGAGATGCTGCCAAACGGCCTCAGGCTCACCGTCGTGCCCAAGCGCGGCTTTCATCATACGGAGGCGTTTCTGGCCATAGGCTCAGGCGGGGCTGACGTTCGATTCAGAGTCGGCGACGGCGCATGGACTGCTGTCCCGGAAGGTACAGCTCATTTCCTGGAGCATGAGCTGTTTGAGCTCTCAGACGGCAGAGACGCGCTGGCGGTGTTTGCGGAGCGCGGCGCTGACGTCAACGCGTTTACAGCACAGGATATGACGGCCATTTACTTCAGATGTGCGGACTTATTTGAGGAAAATCTGGCACTTCTGCTTCAGATGGTGTGTTCCCCCGGCTTCACGGAGGCCGGCATCGTGCGCGAGCGGGGCATAATTTTGAGGGAGCGGCAGATGTCGGAGGACGACCCGTACGAGGGTCTCAGCCGCAGTCTGCTGAGCTGCCTTTATATGGATCACGCAATTACCAGAGATCCTGCTGGTACTGTGGAGAGTGTTGGAGATATAACTCAGGACACACTGCGCATTTTCCATGACGCCCACTATATCCCGGCAAACATGGCCCTGACAGTGGCGGGAGATCAGGATCCGGAGCGGGTCAGGGACCTTGTGGAGGAGCTGACGCCCCAGTTCAGCCGCCGGCTGAGACGTGACTACGGTCGGGAGCGTGGACAGCAGCCGGGAAATTATCGCTCTCTGGAGCGAATCGAGGTGCCGCTGCCCATCTTTGCAGCAGGTGTCAAGACAGGGAGGGAGCTGCGGGGAAAGGAAGGACTTCGCTTCGAATTGACAGCGGAGGTGGCACTGAGCGCACTGCTGGGAGATTCGTCGCCGCTTTTCCACAGATTGTACAGCGCAGGACTTGTAAATGACACCTTCGACTATGGCTTCGACAGCGCCGCAGGAGTCTCCTATATTTCCTTCGGGGGAGAGAGCCGCTATCCGGAGCGCGTTGTCCTGGCGGTGCTCGAAGAGGCCCAGAGGCTCGGCTGCCAGGGAGTGGACGAAAAATCTTTTTTAAGAATTGTAAAAAGTACCCGTGGGAGGCTCCTGGGGGAGTTGAATTCCCTTGAGGCAATATGTTATAATAACTCGGCGGCCAGGCTGAAGGGCTGTGATTTTTTCGAGTCGTTCTCCATGCTGGGAGACATCACGGCGGAGGACGCCCGGAGCTTTATAGCCGGCTTCATGCGGCCGGAGTTCATGGCTCTCTCGGTTGCCGGGGAGACGTGAGATGTGGGCGGAGGGTGATTTATATGTCTGAGGCGGCAATATCATTTCCAATGTTGGGAGACTTTACCATAAATCCCAAAAATTACATTCTTATAGGTAACTTTAAGATATATTGGTATGCCATAATAATAGCGACGGGCTTTCTGCTGGCCGTGCTGTATGCGTCAAAGCGTGCTCCGCAGTTCGGGCTTACGGCGGACAATATGCTGGACGTCATAATACTGGGTGTGCCGCTGGCGATTATCTGCGCCAGAATATATTATGTGGTGTTCAAATGGGACGAGTACGCGGCGAATCCCGTGAAGATATTCGCCATACGCGATGGGGGCCTTGGAATGTATGGGGTGCTCATCGGTGCGCTGCTTGCTGTGTTTATATATACCAAATGGAAGAAGATCCCCATGAGAGTCTTTCTGGATGTGGTATGTCTGGGTTTTCTCATAGGACAGTTCGTGGGCAGATGGGGAAATTTCATGAACAGGGAGGCATATGGTTATGAGACAACCATCTTCTGCCGCATGGGCCTCACCCTGAACGGAAGAACCATTTATGTCCACCCGACGTTTCTGTATGAGTCGCTGTGGAACTTTGTCGGCTTTATCCTTCTTCACTTTCTCTCAAAGAAGCGCAGGTATGACGGTGAGGTATTCCTCATGTACCTTGCGTGGTACGGGTTCGGGAGAATGCTGGTGGAGGGCCTCAGAACGGACAGCCTCTATATTCCGGGTACGCTGATACGTGTATCGCAGCTTGTGTCTTTTGTTCTGTTCCTGGTGGCGGGGTTCCTGCTGCTGTGGAACAGGCTGAAGGTGCATCACGACCCGGCAGATCTGTATGTGAACAGAAAGCTTGCCCTTGCCGAGGCCGCGGTCGACGGTGAGACTGGTACGGAGGGCGAGAGCCCTGAAGATAAAGGCACAGAAGAATAAAAATCTTAGGAGGAAGTAAAAATGGCAAACTTTGACTTTGAGAGTCTGAAGGAGAAAGCGGCAGAGACCGCAAGTACTTTCGCGGACAAGTCAGTGGATGTGGCGAAGAAGGTAGCTGACAAGGCCTCGGTTATAGGCAGGAAGGCGAAGCTGAACGTGGAGATAGTGGCGGAGCGGGAGACGCTGAAGAAGAGGTATCAGGAGCTGGGCAAGCTTTATTACGAGAAATACAGCGAGAATCTGGATCCTGACTTTGCCCAGGCTGAGGCGGATATAAAGCTTTCACTTGATAAGATCAGCGCAAAGCAGACAGAGCTTGAGGAACTTGGCGAGTCGGAGGAGAGCTGCGATGCGGAGTACTCCGAGGAGGGCGAGTTCGACGATGTAAAGGACGACGAGGAGTCGGGCGAGGGCAGTGACAGCGAATGCTGCTGTGGCAGCGGCGCGGAGAATGATGAGACCGCAGACGAGGGCACTGAGGAGTAGGAGCCTTGGAAGGAGGAATAACCGTAAGCTGAGCGAAAAGCAGCGGAAGAGAGAGGATAAGCCGGATAGGACAGAAATTTCCATGCGGCGGCCGCTGTGGCCGCCGCATAGTCTGTGAGGCGCTGCGCAGAAAAAGGCGCTGAAAAATTGAAAAATTGTGCAAAAGTATATTGAAATCTCAGAAAGTTGGATATAGAATAGAAAAGATGAATTCTGGAGGCGCTTATGGTAAATCTAGTCCTGGTGGAGCCGGAGATACCGATGAATACAGGCAATATAGCGAGGACATGCGCCGCAACCAGAAGCCGTCTTCACCTCGTAAAGCCGCTGGGCTTCGACATATCAGACAGAGCGGTAAAGCGCGCGGGGCTGGACTACTGGCCCATGGTGGACATAACAGTTTATGAGAACCTTGAGGAGTTTCTGGACCAGCATGGG
>CAYPMJ010000119.1:0-5724 GCA_964411785.1 uncultured Oscillospiraceae bacterium | reverse complement strand
TGAACGCAACGCCCGTGCCGGAGTTGTCGTTGAGGTTGCCGAACACCATCGGCATCACGTTCACGGCTGTGCCCCAGGAGTACGGGATGTCGTTGTCACGGCGGTAGACATTGGCTCTGGGGTTGTCCCAGGAGCGGAACACGGCTCTTATGGCCTCATAGAGCTGTTCCTTCGGGTCTGAGGGGAAGTCCTTGCCTATCTTCGATTTGTACTCTTCCTTGAACTGCGCTGCCAGCTCCTTCAGGTCGTCGGCGGTGAGCTCCACATCGTAGGTGACGCCGCGGTCCGCCTTCATCTTGTCAATGAGCTGCTCAAAGTATTTCTTGCCGACCTCCATGACAACGTCTGAGAACATCTGAATGAACCGGCGATAGGAGTCGTACACGAACCGACGGAATTTCGGGTCGTCATTCTGGGCGATCATGGCGTCCACCACGTCGTCATTGAGCCCCAGGTTCAGAATGGTGTCCATCATCCCCGGCATGGAGGCCCTTGCGCCGGATCTGACGGAGACCAGCAGCGGGTTCACCTTGTCGCCGAACTTCTTGCCGTTCATCTCCTCCATCTTGGCCACATACTCCATGATCTCGGCCATTATGGTGTCGTTGATTCGGCGGCCATCCTCATAGTACTGCGTGCAGGCCTCGGTGGTGATGGTGAAGCCCTGGGGGACAGGCAGACCAATATGTGTCATCTCTGCCAGATTAGCTCCCTTGCCGCCAAGCAGCTCCCGCATTGAGGCGTTGCCCTCGGAAAACAAATAGACATACTTTTTCCCCATATTTTGTTTGCCCTCCAATTATCAGAATGTGTCAATCAGTACATAACGATTTCTTCTCTGTCCTATTATACCAGTGCAGAATGCCCATTGCAAGCGATATACAGGAAAAAATTACTTTCCTACACAGAATCTTTGAAAAATCCTGTCGACCACATCATCGCGCAGGATTCTGCCCGTGAGAGCTCCCAGTGCAGACAGGGCCTCCTCCACCTCCATGAGCACGGCGTCCGGAGTGGTGCCGGACTTAAGTGCGTCAACCGAAGCTGAAAGCGCCTGTACGGCCCTCTCCAGCTCCTCGGCCTGTCTCTCATTCGTTATGATCTCCCCGGGCGTTAAAGGCCTGCCCGCAAAAAGTGCGCCGACACAGTCCGCAAGGCCGGAAAGCCCGGTTCCCTCCCTGGCGGATACGTGAACTGACGGGGAGAAGTCTGAGGCGCTGCCCGGCGCTCCCGCCTGGGGGAGGTCGCACTTATTCCAGACGACTATGGTCGGCGCGAGAGCCTCGGCCTTCCTCACAAGCTCAAGGTCCTCATCCGTCACCGGCACGGAGCTGTCCAGCACCGCCAGGATGAGCCCGGCATTTCCCATGGCGCTCAGGGTGCGCTCCACCCCAAGCCTCTCCACAGCCTCCGCGCTCTCGCGCAGACCCGCTGTGTCAATGAGCCTCAGCAGAACGCCTCCTAGCACGCACTTCTCCTCCACCGTGTCGCGGGTGGTGCCGGGAATGTCGGTGACTATGGACCTCTCGTAGCCGAGAAGGGCGTTTAAGAGGGACGACTTCCCCACGTTCGGGCGTCCCACAATGGCGCAGCGCACGCCGTCGCGAAGCAGCCTCCCCCGCTCAAAGGTGGCGAGGAGCTCCCGAAGGCTGGATAGGGACCTTAGGAGCACGTCACCGTAGCGCGCAAGCTCAAACGGCTCCACATCCTCATCGGGAAAGTCTATCTCCGCCTGAAAATGTGACACAATATCAATAAGCGCGTCGTAGACGAGGCCGCACTTGCGCATGACGGCTCCCGCCAGCTGTCCGGAGGCGTTTCTGACGGCGGCCTCCGTCTCGGCGTCGATGAGGTCCGCCACGGCCTCCGCCTCGGTGAGGTCCAGCTTGCCGTTTAAAAAGGCCCGCTTTGTAAACTCCCCCGGCCCGGCCTGCCTCGCCCCCGCCCGGAAGAGGGCCCGAAGTCCGGAGGAGAGCGCCACAGGGGAGCCGTGACAGTGAAGCTCCGCCGTATCCTCGCCTGTTGCGCTGTGAGGCGAGCGGAACACGACGCACATGCAAAGATCCAGCAGCGCCCCGTCCTCCCCACGGAGCTCCCCATATACCATCTTGCCCGATGGGGCGTCGGCCATGGGACGTCCGTTCTTTGCTTTGAAAACGCGGTCCACGGTCCCGATGCAGCCGTCCCCCGACATTCTGAGAATGCCTATGGCGGAACGGACAGCGCCTGTGGCCACCGCGGCAATGACATCGCTCATAAAGTCTCACCTCTCAGTTAATCAGCAAAGCTCGTCCAGTCTGCGCAGCCACAGCCCGGCACAGGCGTCCGAGGGCATCCTCAGGCCGTCTCTCGGGGAGAGGCTTATGTCGACGACGCAGGGCCCGTCGGGCATGGCGGAGCGTTTGAACTGCTGACTGAAGAACCTGGTGAGAAATACCCGCAGCCACTGCAGCAGCTCGGAGCGCTTAAAGCGGCCCTTAAAGGCGTACTCGGCAAGCCTCAGAAGCTTTCCGGGCCCTGCGCCATAGCGGAGCATGTGGAAGAGGAAAAAGTCATGGAGTTCATAGGGGCCTATGAGCTCCTCGGTCATCTGACCTCCCGGCAGAAGCTCGGGGGAGATGGGTGTTTCGGCAATGTCCCGCAAGATTTCCCCGACAGTGCCGCCCCTCGTCCCGGCAAGATATAGCACCACGGCCCTCACAAGCGTCTTAGGAACACCGGCGTTCACCCCGTACATGCTCATCTGGTCGCCGTTGTAGGTGGTCCACCCCAGGGCGAGCTCACTCATGTCGCCGGTTCCGACCACAAGGCCGTTCTCGGCGTTTGCGATATCCATGAGCACCTGGGTGCGCTCCCTGGACTGTGCGTTCTCGTATGCGGCGTCGTGGTTGTCCTCTGCGTGGCCTATGTCGCCAAGGTGCGCCAGGACGCTTTCTGAAATATCAACTGTCCTGAACCTGGCGCCCAGGGCCAGAGCCAGCGCTTCGGCGTTGGAGCGCGTCCTGCCGGAGGTGCCAAAGCACGGCATGGTCACAGCGACGGCGCTGATCCCAAGCTTTTTGGCTGCGTCCTGCGCCACAGTGAGAGCAAGGGCGGAGTCAAGGCCTCCGGACACGCCGACCACCAGGCACTGAGCGCCTGTGTGGGCCGCCCGCTCACAAAGCGCGGCGGTCTGTATGGCCAGCACCTCCCGACAGCGCCGGGCAAGCTCCTCACGCGCCTCAGGGACGAAGGGCGTGGGACTTATATGGCGGGTGAGGCCGGTCTCCCGCTGCGGCAGAGTGCAGAAGAGCGCAGCGCCCTCCCCGCACCCGAAGCCGGAGATGCGCCGGCGCTCAAAGGTGAGACGATCCATGTCCAGCTCCGACACCGCAAGGCCCGGCTCCATGCTTGTCTCGGCAAGCAGCTCGCCGTTTTCGCAGATGACACACTGTCCGGAGAAGACGCCGTCTGTTGAGCTCTCGCCCGCGCCTGCGCCGGCGCGGATCACGCCGCAGACATACTGAGCGGACTGCCCGAGCAGCATCTGACGGCGCTTCTCATCCCCGCCGGCAAGCGCCCGGGGAGCTGCGGGGTTTATAAGCACGGTGGCCCCCAGACGGCATAGCCTCCCGCTGACATCCCCGGGGTCAAAGGGCTCGTCGCCAAGCTCCACGCCAAGACAGAGGCCCTCCACGCCTCCCACGCCGTAAACGTTCCTCGCAAGGGGGATATACAGAATATCGCCGTCCGGCTGAGTGAGGCTCAGCACGTGCCCGCGGCTGCTGTCAGAATCCGTGGAGAACCACCGGCGCTCATCGGCCGGTACACATGTTTTGGGGACCACTCCCACAAGCTCCCCACCGCACATGAGCGCCGCGCAGCTGAAGACCTTTCCGTCGCACCGGAGGGGGAGCCCAACGACAAGCAGCATCCCGAGCTCTGATGTCCCGTTAAGAACGAGGAAGAGCGCCTCCTCGGCCTCGTCAAGAAGCGCCTTCTGCATGAACAGATCCCCGCAGCTCACCCCTGTAAGGCTGAGCTCAGGGAAGACGCAGAGCTTCACACCGAGCGCCGCGGCTCTGCGCGCAAGGCCGATGATTTCAAGGGCGTTCTGCGCCGGATCGGCCAGAACGACGCGCGGGGATGCAGCGGCGGCCTTAATAAAACCATCTCTCATCTTCTCACCCTTTCAGGAGAGCTCCGTAAACTCGAAGAGCTCCTCGTCGTAGTAGTAAATAAGCGCGAGCCTGGCGGTACGCAGATCCTCCCGGGAGGCAGAGAGCACCACCACATGCGATCCGTCCCCGCCAGGCTGCACCGTGACGTCAATATCCAATTTCGGGAAGAGATTTTCCCGCAGCTCCAGACAGAGCTCCTCCGGATGCTCCATGTAGTAGCTGCTGTCCTCCGGAGCCGAATAGCCCTCCACCGGCGTCCCCTTCGCCGTAAAAAGGCTGATGGTGAAGGCAATGCCGAAAATAAGGAACACGGCGCATCCCGCGGGACGCAGCCATTTCACAAACGCCTGACCTGTACCCATATCAGCCTCCGACAATCTCGTGGAGCAGCGGGTAGATAAACCCGTGGCTCAGGTAGTCAAGATCCTGGGGACCTGCCGAGAGCTGCACTGTAAGGTGCGCCTCTTCATAGAGCGAGGGCGACTTTACCAGCGTAAGAAGGACCAGGACGCACAAAGCCGCGCAGACAAGCGCACCTGCAAGGCGGGGAAGACCCGGCATGGCTCCGGGCGTCACTAGAGCCGCCAGAGCCGTCCCGGCCGCAAGGCTTGCCGGCATTAGGAGCAGACACGGGCGAAGGAAGCTGTCACGAAGCGACGAGTACTCTGAGCCCGAGACGCCGTCAAGAAGCGCCCTTAGCGACGATGCAAAGCTTACCGGCCTTAGCGCCTGCCACTTAAAGAAGAAGGACGCGCAGTTTATCAGTGTCAGCGAATAGACAATGAGCGCCGGGAAGAGGAAGGCCGCCCATGCGCGCCCTGTGGCAAAGTAGAACAGCAGCGCCAGGAGCACGCAGGGCAGGATGTTGAGAAGCGCCGTCAGCGGATCTCCCATGAACGCCGGGAGGACGTCGCTTCCAAGCCACCCTGTGAGATATGAGGCCGTGACGGCAAGGCTCACAAGCCCGATACACGCGCCAAGCACGGCGGCCTCGACGCCGACGAAGATGAAGTGAGGTACGGTCACCCGCCGCCAGTAGTTGTTCCCGTCGGAGGGGCCGCGCCCATGATTATATAGGACAATATCCGCAAGCTTCATGGCGCTCAGAAGTCGACACGCTCGGCGATATACGACTCAAGCTGCTCAACAGGTATCCGCACCTGACCCATGGAGTCGCGCTCCCGGACGGTCACGCAGCCGTCGTTTACGGAGTCAAAATCATATGTCACACAGAAGGGTGTTCCAACCTCGTCCTGACGGCGGTAGCGCTTGCCTATGGAACCGGCTTCGTCGTACTCGCAGACGAACCTCTTCCTGAGCTTCTGCGCAAGCTCCGAGGCCGGAGCAGCCAGCTTCCTGGAGAGCGGCAGCACCGCGCACTTCACCGGCGCCAGGAACGGGTGGAGATGCAGGACAACCCGCACGTCGTTCTTCTCCGGGTCCACAACCTCCTCGTCATAGGCCTCGCAGAGGAAGGCCAGAAGCACGCGGTCGCAGCCCAGAGACGGCTCGATGACATAGGGGACGTAGTGCTCGTTCGTCTCCTGGTCAAAGAAGGTGAGAT
>CAYPMJ010000118.1:0-5763 GCA_964411785.1 uncultured Oscillospiraceae bacterium | reverse complement strand
CCGTGGCAGATTGGCCATGGCGTTTCTTTTTATGACAGAATATAGATTCTGTATATATTACGACACGAGCCTGAGGAGCTCAAGCTGCTGCCGGTGCTCCTCGCCTGTTGTGACAAGGTAGATTCTTGTGGTGTCTATTGACGAGTGGCCCAGTATGTCGGCAAGCTTCACTATATCCTTTGTGAGCCTGTAGTATGTCGCTGCAAAGAGGTGTCTGAGGTTATGGGGGAAGACCTTTGATGCGTCGACACCGGCCTTTTCGCAAAGGCTCTTCATCTCCGCCCAGACCTGAGTTCTTGATAAGCTCCTTCCGCTTCTGGTGATGAATATTTCGCCGGAGGCGATTTTTTTCTCCTCTGCGTACTTAAGAAGCTTTGTGCAGAGACTCTGACTTAGGAGCACCACTCTTATTTTCCCCTTAAGCTCAACCTGCGCCCGGCCCCTGGCCGCTGAGTCCACCGTTATATATTTAAGCTCCGATACGCGTATTCCCGTTGAGCAGATGGCCTCCATGACAAGGGCCAGCCGCTTTTTCTGAAGCTGCTCCGCCGTGCGCACAAGGGCGTCATAGTCCTCCCTTTTAAGCTCCCTGCCCCTGTCGCGGAAGGGACTTCTCTGTACCTTTAAAAATTTAACCCGGCAGTCCGTCCAGCCTAGAAAGGCAAAGAGCTGGTTTAGCGCCGAGAGCGAGGCGTTGACGGTTGAGGAGGCCTTCTTTTTTAGTCTCAGGCTCTTATATTGCAGAACAAGCGTCCTTGTGACCTCCCGGCCTTCCAGAAAGAGCATGAAGGACTCTATATCCCCCATGTATTTTTCTATTGTCGCCCCGCCCATCTCCCTGTCTGTAAGGTTCGCCCGGAAGGCGGCAAGCACAGCTTCATCAAGTCTTCTCTCCATTGTCCTTATCCCCTTTTGTATATATATTCTATATTTTATATATAGTTAATGTAAATAAATGTTGAGTAAAGTCCGCTTTTTCGCGAAGAAAAGCTCACCTTTCTAGGTGAGCTTTTCTTCCCATGGCCCGCGCTTTTTTAAGTGCGCTGCGCCGCGGCCATATTTTGTCTATCTCCCGGGACCTTGCGGGAGCTTTTTTAACTTATGATAAGAAGTCCTTTCTGTAGTCCACGCCAAAATACTCGGCAAGCTCCCTCATCTCCGAGTCCTTTATGGTGTTGACTCTGGGAAGGTGCGCCGTAAGCATATATATCTGGGCCGCCTTCTCAACCGTCTCTATAAGTCCGAAGGTCTCGTCAAGGCTCCTTCCGGCCCCGTATATGCCGTGCATGCCCCATATGACGAGGCGGAACTTCTTCATCTTCTCCGCTGTGGCCTCGCCTATTGAGTTTGTCCCGCAGAGCATCCAGGGGAGAACTCCCACCCCGTCGGGGAAGACAACTATACACTCGGTGCACATCTCCCAGAGCGTGTGGGTTATCTTCTTCTCGTCAAGCTCGTGGACAAAGTTCATTGCCAGCGTGTAGGTGGGGTGGCAGTGCATGACGACGCGGTTCTCTGGGTCCACGGATAATCTTGCCATATGGCTCATCATGTGCGCCGGGAACTCGCTTGTAAACTTCCCGCCGTCCTTGTACCCCCACAAAAGCTCGGCCGTTCCGCCGTCTGAGGCTATGCGTATGACGCCGAGATTCGTCTCCGGGTCCTTCTCCACGTTCTTAAAGTACTTCCCCGTCCCCGTGACTATGAAATACTTTCCCGCCAGAGCCTTTGCGTCAAAACCCGTGGGTATGGTGCGCAGAACATTTCCGGTGTCAAGGTACTCTGAGACCTCGGCCTCGTCAAGCATGAAGCTTATATTTCCCCCGTTGCGCTCGTCCCACCCCAGTCTGTACATGTTGGCCGTCGTGGACTTCATCTCCTCGACGAACGGAGCATTCAATATATTTTTCATGTCTTCCCCTCTCTCACATTATCTTGCGGAAGAGCGTCTTGAAGTCGTCGACCGTCGCCTCCCGGGGGTTGCCGGGCGCACAGGCGTCCGCCGCGGCGGACTGGGCCAGAAACTCAAGGTCCTCCTCCTTCATCTTCTCAAGCTTCGTGGGGATGCCGACATCGGAAGAGAGCTGCTTTACGGCATCGATGGCGGCCTTTCTATATTCCGGCGCGCTCATGCCCGTCGTGTCGACGCCCATGGCCTCGGCGACGTACTTGAACTTCTCCCCCGTGTACTCCTGGTTAAACTCCATGACTATGGGCAGCATCATGGCGCAGGCAACGCCGTGGGGCGTGTCGTACACAGCGCCCAGGGTGTGGGCCATGCTGTGGGCTATGCCGAGGCCGACGTTTGAAAAGGCCATGCCGGTGACAAACTGCCCTAACGCCATGCCCTCGCGGCCCTCAGGGCCGTTTGCCACAGCGTCGCGAAGGTTCTTTGAGATGAGCTTTATTGCCTCAAGGTTTAAGCAGTCCGCAAGCTCCCAGGCGGCCTTTGTGGTGTAGCCCTCTATGGCGTGGGTGAGGGCGTCCATGCCGGTCGCCGCGGTGAGGCCCTTTGGCATGGTGCTCATCATGTCGGGGTCAACTATGGCTATGTCCGGTATGTCATTTACGTCCACGCACACAAACTTCCGCTTGCGCTCAACGTCCGTGATGACATAGTTTATTGTCGCCTCAGCGGCTGTGCCGGCGGTTGTGGGCACGGCGATGGTGTAGACGGTGCGGTTCTTTGTGGGCGCGACGCCCTCAAGGGAGCGCACATCCGCAAACTCCGGATTCATGATTATTATCCCGATGGCCTTGCCCGTGTCCATGGATGAGCCGCCGCCTATGGTGATCATGTAGTCCGCGCCGGAGGCCTTGTACGCGGCCACCCCCGACTGCACGTTCTCGATTGTCGGGTTCGGCTTTATGTCCGAGTAGATCTCGTAGGCCATGCCGGCCTCGTCCAGGATGTCCGTCACCTTTTTCGTGACGCCGAACTTAACAAGGTCGGGATCGGAGGCTATGAACGCCTTATGAAAGCCCCTTGCCGCCACAAGGCCGGGTATCTCCCTTATAGCGCCCTTGCCGTGATAGGATATTGCGTTAAGAACAAAACGATTTACCATCTCTCTATCATTCCTTTTTGTTTTTTTATTTTCAGGCAGAGCCGCCTCAGCGGCGCTGCCATTACGCTTAGCGCCTCTGCGAGAGCACGTCGGCCTCGTATTTTCTCACCATCTCAAGCCACTGCCCGTCAAGCGGAGCTTTGCACCTTGAGCAGTATTCGTCCCACACATCCCCAAACGGCATTGTCTTAAGCTCATCCTGCTTAACTAAGAGCGCTGTAAAGTCCCCCTCGTCCTGTACCCGCTTAAGATCCTCATTTGGGGTGAGCAGGGCGTTGAGAAGCGCCTTTTCAAAGCTCCGAAAGCCCGCTGTCCAGGCAGCTATGCGGTTTATTGACGCGTCAAAGTAATCAAGGGCCATCTTGACGCTTCCATTAAGTCCTCCGCAGCGGACTATCTCCTTTGCTATCTCCCGCGTCTCGTCGTCATAGAGCACCACGTGGTCTGAGTCCCAGCGTATCGGGCGCGTCACGTGGAGAGCTATCTCCGGGAAGAAGGTGAGAAGCGCCGGTATCTTGTCGCTCACAACCTCGGTGGGGTGGTAGTGGCCGTTGTCCATGAGGGGTATGCACTTATCCCTGTTCATGGCGGCGTAGCTTAAGGAGAACTCCGCCGAGCCCACGGTATACGCCTCCACGCCTATGCCGAAGACCTTGCTCTCAACGCATGGCTTCACCTTCTTAAAGTCGTAGGGCTCCGAGAGTATCTCGTCTATGGACTCCCTGTAGCGGACCCTCGGCCCCATGCGGTCTGCGGGTATGTCCTTGAAGCCGTCGCCCGTCCAGATGTTCATGACGCACTCCCCGCCCAGCTCATCGGCCAGGTACTGGGATATGCGTATGCAGGCCTTGCCGTGGTCTATCCAGAAGCGCCTCGTCTCGGGGTTGGGACTTGAGAGAGTCAGCGGGTCGCACTTCGGGTGCGAGAAGAACGTGGGGTTAAAATCGCACCCAAGGCCCCGGGCCTTGCAGAAATCCACCCACCTTTTAAAGTGCTTCGGCTCAAGCCTGTCCCTGTCCGCCCACTCGCCGTTTTCAAATATGGCGTAGCTTGCGTGGAGGTTCAGCTTCTTCTTCCCCGGGCAGAGCTTCAGAACCTCGTCAATGTCGGCCATTAGCTCCTCAGGCGTGCGGGCCCTGCCGGGGTAGTTGCCCGTCGTCTGGATCCCGCCCGTCAGAGGCTTTGCGGGATCCGTGTCAAACCCGCGCACATCGTCGCCCTGCCAGCAGTGCAGGGAGACTGCGGCGTTCTGAAGCAAGGCCATTGCCTCCTCCACGTCAACGCCTATCTTAGCGTACTTTTCCTTTGCTTCTTCAAACATTGGCTGCCTCCTGTAACAGAATATTTCCAAGCGCCGTGGCCTCCGGGGACCCGGTCACCACCGGGCGCTCAATTGCCCTCTCGGTGAGCTCGTTTAAGTACCTGTTGTTCACGCCTCCGCCCACTATGCAAAGGGTGTCATAGCGCTGTCCCGTCACGCGCTCAAGCTCATGAAGCGTCTCGGCGTACGTGTGGGCAAGGCTCTGGAATATGGCATGGGCATACTCTCCGGGCGAAGCCGGGCGAGGCATACCCCTTTTCCGGCACTCTTTGTCTATCTCCGCCCTCACGGACTTCGGAGCCAGGTACTCAGGGGCGTTTACGCAAAGAGTGTAGTCGTATGTACCCTCGCGCCTTGCCATGTCCGCAAGCTCTGCGAAGCTGTACGCGTCGTCAAGCTCGTGCCTCAGGCACTGTACCAGCCACAGTCCCATTATGTTTTTAAGAAACCTTATTGTCCCGACTCCGCCCTCATTGGTGAAGTTTGCTGCGCGCGCCTCCGCCGTGGTGACAGGCTCCTCAAGCTCCGCTCCAAGCAGGCTCCATGTGCCGCTTGATATGTATGCGCCCTTCTGGGGTAGGGCAGCTATGGCCGACGCTGTGTCGTGGGTTGCGGGGAGGACGACCGAGCAGTCAAACCCCACGCGCTCACGTATTTCGCGCCTTAAATGTCCCAGATTCCAGGGCGGCGTCACGGGCCTTGCTGTGAAAAAGCGCTCGGGAAGTTCCAATCTGGCTATTATCCCGGTATCCCACGTCTTTTTCCTGGCGTCAAGAAGTCCCGTGGAGCTTGCGTTAGTGTACTCGTGCGCCTTCTCGCCGGAGAGCATGAAGCTTAAGTATTCCGGCAGCATGAGAAAGTCCGAGGCCCCCTCAAGCCGGCCATGCATCTTGTCCCAGTAAAGCTGGTATATGGTGTTGAAGGGCTGGTACTGTATGCCCGTTTTGCTGTATAGCTCCTCAAAGGGCATTATACTGTGCACCTGCTCGGCGCCCTCGGCCCCGCGGCCGTCCCTGTAGCAGTAAAAGGGCAGAATAGGCCTGTCGTCGCCGTCAAGCAGCACGTAGTCAACGGCCCACGTGTCAATTCCGACGCTGACGGGCTTAAATCCCCCCGCGCCCGCGGCCTCAAGGCCGTTGACGACCTCGCGGCTCAATCTCTCAAGGTCCCACGTCAGGTGTCCGTCACGCTCCGTCGGCAGATTCGGGAAGCGGTACACCTCCTTCATCGCCATCTCTCCGCTCTCCTCCCGCCACGCGGCTATGTGGCGGCCCGAGGATGCGCCAATGTCCACCGCAAGGTAGACCTTCTTCTCCCTCTCCATTGCTCCGCGTCCTGTCTCCTTTCTAAGCTCGTCTGAGCTTTCACGGAAAA
>CAYPMJ010000117.1:0-5863 GCA_964411785.1 uncultured Oscillospiraceae bacterium | reverse complement strand
TTCCAAAATGTTCCGCCTGTGATCTCGGCCATCTCAATATTAAAGGACGCAAGCCGTTCATCGACTGTTCTCACCGGCTTCAGATTATCCGGCTTCAGATAGATTTCCTTTTTCATTGAATCTGCTCTGCGCTCACTTTCATTAAAATCCTGCTTACATCCTCACCGATCGAATGATTAACAGCTCTCCCGGGCGGAGCACAACAGGCACATCCGAATTTCCCATCATGTCCCACCTGCAAACCGTGACGGCAACTAAAACCCCGATGTCATGGGCAACAACGGAGAACCGGCAGCACGTGCGCAATCGAAACCATGCAGCTCTGTGCGGAGAACACGTCTTCTCCATAAAATACTATCCTCCGCACATCGGCCTGTCCTTACGCCTTGTCTTCCTCCGGTGACTTTCTGCCTATAATCATTGTAACGATGTCAAGTATACCCTCGACAATCAGGGAAATACCTGTAAATACCCACAGAACGACCGTAGATGTGAACGGGCTTTGAAGAATGACAACTGCGCAGATAATTGAGACAACGGCGTTTATCGCCGGGAGAAACCATTTCTTATTCTTCCAGCGGATCATATCAATGGTCACCTGCACCTTGCCAATGCCGGTTACCAAAATGACGATGCCGTAGATGATCGTAAGTACGGGGAAGGTGGCAATAAACCAGTCGGTTTTCGCCACGCAGAACAGACCGCCAAGGAGAATGAGGATACCCTTTGTGAGCGTCTGGCCGATGGCGGCATCTTTTTTATCCATGCGAAAATACTTCACAACCTCGATGACACCAAGGAGCAGCATCACGACCCCTGAGACTCTGATGATCATCGACGTCAATCCCACGGGGTTCACCATCAGCAGGACACCCACCAGCAATTCGAAGAGACACAGAGCAATTGTATTTACGTTTTCTTTAAGAGATTTCATCTGCGGTTCCTCCTGTACAGAAATTGATTTCCTGGAGGGGATACTTGACACCGACCTCCAATCGCAGTAAAATTTTATCACAAAAGATGTTGCTTTCGCAACAGTCAGTTGCATAAAATATGATGCGAGTACAACAGAGCCTGGCAGATTGTTGCATTTCTTTGAAAAATCAGCGAGGAGTATACATCATGTCAAAAGAGAACCAAAGAGTCGTTATTACAAAGCAGATACTGAAGGAGAGTATAATGTCTCTCCTTGAAAAAAAGCGCATTGATGAGATAAGTATTGTTGAATTATGCACATCGTCAGGAATCAACAGAACCACTTTCTACCGCCACTATCAGACGCCGCACGATGTCCTGATGGAAGTAGAACTTGACTTTGTCAGAGGACTATATACTGCAATGCTGCATTCCAGACGCGTTGTAGATTTTAAAGACAGTGCAGTCGAATTGTGTCAATATATCTATGAAAGAAAAGATACTGTTAAATTATTTATGGAAAATAACACCGACAGTGACCTGACTTATATCGTTCAGGACTTTGTGAGCCGTCTTCTGACATCCAGAAAAATACTATACAAGGGCCGCGACATGGATGCCGATACATTTCGGCTGATTCAGACCATGTTTTCTTACGGGATATATGCGCTGATTCGGCAGTGGATTGTTGAAGATGTCCCTGTCTCACCGGAAAAGATTGCTGAAATAATAACGGGTACATTTGAACATGATTTCTCATTCATCTGAATCTGCTCGGGGGACCTTGCGATATATTTTTCGGAATTTCAACTGACCGTCCGGAGCCTGACCATTCCATATTCCTTCAAAATTAGGTGTGAGCTGACGATCTGCCCGCGATACTGTATCACTGAAGCTGTGCTGCCGGGGATTGCTAAGTGTGGAGGGAGCATGACACCTGTTCTTCAGCGCTCCATCCTCCAGAACGCTGCTGAGTACGGGGGGAGCTCACTGCCGCCGCCAAAATCGTGTTGGAAACCGGTAATGAGTTCCTTCGCAAGTCCGCAGCCGGCGTCAAAGTGCGCAACAAAGGGTTCAGAGTCGGCGTTTATCGCCACCAGCACCCGTTCACTGTCGGCCTTTCTCTCAAAAATGATCTGCCGGTTTGTCAGCAGCACATTTCTGTAACTGCCACCCAGAAGGGCGGGACTTGCGCGCCTCACCGTGGCAAGAGCGGCGATAAAGTCCGTAAGGCTGTTCCATTGCGGGGATTCCAGACTGGGTCTGAGAGCACTGTCGCCGTCCGATTTTCTGCCTTCCAGCCCCCACTCGCTGCCATAGTACACTGACGGAATCCCAGGCATACCGAAGAGTACAGCCCAGACAAGACGCAGGTGATCAGGATTCGTGAGCTTCGACGCTATACGATCTACGTCGTGGTTATCAAGGAAGCTCAGCAGCTTCTTCCCCTTGTAGAGCGTCCATGGCTCAGGTCCGTACTGGCGGGCAAGGCTGTGACCGATCTCAAACATATTCATCGAATTAAAGCCTGACCACAGGCCCTTGTAGCATTCGTAATTAGTGACGCTATGACATAGACCAGAGCCAAGCCAGCGGTTGTAATCCCCGTGGAGCGTCTCACCGAGCAGCCAGAAATCCGGCTTCAGACTGTCTGTGAAGCTCCGGAGGCTTCGCAGGTAGTCGTCAGGCAGACAGTACGCAACGTCAAGTCTGAGCCCATCTATATCGAATCTGTCCACCCAGCTTTTAATGGCGTCAAACTGATGCCGGACTACATCAGGATTCCTGAGGTCGAGCTTTACAAGCTCAAAATGGCCCTCCCACCCCTCATACCAGAAACCGTCGTTGTAGTTGGAGTTGCCGTGAAAGTTCACATGAAACCAGTCCTTATAAGGACTTTCCTGCCTGTGTTCACGGAGATCGCGGAAGGCCCAGAAGCCCCGGCCCACGTGGTTGAAAACGCCATCCAGGACTACCCTCAGTCCGACAGCGTGAAACGCCTCACACACCAATCGCAGATCCTCATCTGTTCCAAGGCGCCTGTCCACGGTGAAGTAGTCTCTGGTGTCATAGCCGTGGCTGTCGCTTTCAAAGAGAGGGTTCAGCAGCACGCAGGTTGCGCCAAGCTTTTTGATATGCTCCGCCCAGCAAATGAGGCGGGTGAGACGATGCTCCATCCCGACTCCGCTGTTTTCTGACTCAGCCCCGCAGAGGCCCAAAGGATAAATCTGATAGACTATCGCGTTATTGTACCACATTACACATTGTTTCCTTCCGTGCTTTATTATGTCAGGCGAACTGACAGAAGTCCCGCAGCGGGCGATGACTCACCACTTTACAAACATTCCCGGTTTAGGCTTCATCTTAATGCCGCTGACAATGCCCATCGCCGCATAGGTTGTTACAAGAGAGGACCCGCCTGAACTGAAAAATGGAAGAGTGAGCCCAATCACCGGCGCAACGCCGATGCACATTCCAATATTTTCAAAGGTCTGGAACGCCAGCATGGCCGCGCATCCTAAGCACACCAGCGCACCGAGTCTGCTCTGGGAATTGAGCCCTATCTTTACACACCTGAGAATTATTGCAATAAGGAGGAGTAAGATTGCCGCGCAGCCAACGATACCAAGCTCCTCACCGGCCACAGAGAAGATGAAATCCGTCTGCTGGAATGGTATATCGTTTGACTGAGTCATGCTGCCCTGAAAAAGGCCCTCCCCGAATATACGACCCGAGGCCAGAGCAAGCTTGCTCTGGTTGGTCTGCCACAACACATTTTGCCCCGTGGGGTCAACAATCGACGGAAAGTAAGGGGCAAGAATGCGCTGCTGCTGGTAGTCCGACAGCTGATTCCACACATATGGCGCCGCGGCCACTATTGCGACCGCGCCTGTGAGCAGCCAGTACCACCGTATTCCGGCCATGAACAGCATTGCAACGAAAATGAAAAAATACACCAGCGCTGAGCCCAGGTCCTTGGATACCAGCACGATCAGACCAAAATGGACTCCGAATACCGCCAGCAGTGCCAGTACGGACACCGGGTGGTTGAGCCTCTGCTGTTCACTGAAGCTGACCATGAGGTGGGCCATAGTGACTATGAACACAGGCTTCACAAGCTCGGCGGGCTGTATGCCGATGCCGGCAAACCGTATCCACGCCTTGTTCCCGTATCGTTCCACACCGAACCAGCGAAGGGACAGTATAAGCAGCAGTCCCACTGCTGTCAGCACCTTCCAGCGGGCGGCGATGATGTCCACATCTATTACTGAGAAAATGTAGTACATCACAAGGCCCAGTATGGTCGCCCCGATCTGAACATAGACCGTGTTGAATGACCCCTGATAGTTTACAGCACTGGCCACAAGCACCGTCCCATAGCTCGAAGCCACCAGGCATAGAACCAGCAGAAGCGAGTCGGAGCGTCTCAGGTAATTTTTAAAATAACGGAAAAATTTTCTCATAATGCCACGCAAAAAAAGATTACTGTGGTGCAGCCGGCGATCTCAGGTCAAGCTCCATGAAAAGCCGTACGCACCATTCAAAGGGTTTCAAACAAGCCGGAAAAATACAAACGGCACACACTTAAAACGCCGCACACCCACCTCGTCCCATTATATCAGAAAAAATCCTCCGGAACAAGTAAGCATTTCCACAAATATGCGCAAGCTCTCGTCGTGAAAATGGTAAAACGCACGCCGGAGCTTTTTTATTGTGCCTTGCGGTTTTATGTGCAAAGAAGGGCACAGCCGTGGAAAGACGTAATCGCGTGGAAATTCTCCATCGGCTGTCGCATTTTGCGTTCTTACAGGTCATGGCTCCATATTGGAACCCCATCTGTTTACAACGAACTGTGCGCATAACCCGGTGAAAGTCCCCGCGATAATGCCTGACACCAGCAGTACCGGCAGGTAGATAATCATCGCCGTCGTGCCGGCGACGAGCATGGCAGCGAGAATCTGCCCCACATTATGAGCAATGGCGCCGAAGACGCTGCACACCCAGATCTGCTTCCTGGAGACGATCCTGCGCATGACCAGCATCACAAGGTAGCAGAGGATTCCGCCGGACAGGCTGTAAAGCAGTGACACAAGCTGACCTGAGAATATGCTTCCCAGAAGAATTCTTGTGAGCAGGATGATGGCGGTATCCGCCGGCCCCAGCAGGAACATTGCGTATACTGTGACAATATTGGCAAGGCCCAGTCTGACGCCGGGGACAGGCACAGGAGATGGAATCTGCTGCTCCACAAAGTATATAATCAGGGCAAGGGCGGTCAACAGGGCCATCCTTGTCAGACGTTTTGCATTCACCAACACGGCCCCCTATTCTGAGACCCCATCGATCCCGGAACCTGCCGTTGTCTCAAGCCGTATGACCAGCTTGTGAGGCAGGCAGACAATGGGCATCGCGCTGTCTGTCAGCCAGCCGGATCCTACGCAGATCTGATCAGGGCAGTCGGCCTCCAGAACGCGAATCCTTCCCGGCTCGACGTATATTATATTGCTGCCCGCGCCGCATGAGACGGAGATAGTCTCAGGTTCAGTGACCTTGGCCAGATCGATGGAGCGGATACATTCGCCGTCCAGATAGATATTCGCTATCGTCCCGGATGCGGTGTGACGGAAAAGTATGAAGGCCGCAGCTGAGCACACTGCCAGGAGCACGGCAAGCACGATGATCCATGTTTTTGTCTTAACCACGACTGATTACCGTCACCTCCGCTCCACTGTAGTTCCCCATCGTGGAGAAGCAGTCGGACAGTCCCTCGGTAACTGTAACGGTTCCGTCCTCCCCGACAAATACCGCCTCAAAGTCCCCGGAGTCTTGCCAGAGGTCAGCTGCGGCGGAGAGCCCCATGACGAACATGGCCGTAGAGAGGGCGTCGCACAAAACCCCGTCCTCGCCGACAACGGTCACTGAAATAAGACCACTTCTGGCGGGATAG
>CAYPMJ010000116.1:0-6085 GCA_964411785.1 uncultured Oscillospiraceae bacterium | reverse complement strand
ATGAGGAACACACACTCCGGGAGCTTGCCAAGCGCACTTAGTCTCTCCCCTCTGCCCTCCGCCAGCATCGTCCCACCGTGGACACAGAACGCCACATCCGACCCGACGCTCTCCGCAGCCCGCTGCATCGCCTCATCCGACAGCTTGACACCCGTCAGCTTACCAAGTCCTCGAAGTACCGCAGCCGCATCTGCGCTGCCGCCTCCCATACCCGCGCACACAGGTATTCTCTTTCGTATATATATTTCCACTCCCTCAATCGGGAGTCCGGCCTCGCCCATAAACGCCGCCGCTGCTTTGTACGCCAGATTTTCCTCTCCCTTTGGAAGATATGATTTGTCTGTCCTTACCTCCAGCGGTCCCTGCCTTGCCCTCAGCTCCACATCATCGCTCAGGTCCACGCTCTGCATCACCATCCGCATCTCGTGATAGCCGTTCTCCTGATTGCCCACCACATCCAGCGTCAGATTAAGCTTCGCTCTGGCCCTCTCTGTCACACTGCTCATCTGTCCGTCTCAAAAAGCCGATCCATCAGCATGACTCCCGCGTCTATTGTCTCTCCCGCCTCACCGCAGCTCTCGCAGAACGTATCCCCCGAGGCGGTGTCGAATCTGCTGTCATAAATCACAAACGGCACCGGGTCCGCGTCATGCCCCCTTGTGCTGGTGAGCGTTTTGTGGTCACTTAGCACCAGCATTCGAAAATCAATGCCTCTCTTTTGAAGCATGTCCACCACCGGCGCTATGATCCGCGCGTCCAGGTTCTCTATCGCCTTCAGCTTTCCCTGCGTATCTCCGTTGTGAGTACACTCATCCGGCGCCTCAAGGTGAATCGCCACAAAATCGTGTGTCTCAAGCGCCTCTACTGCCGCGTCTGCCTTTCCCTCGTAATTGGTCTCCAGCTCTCCGGTGGCTCCCGGTACCTTTATAACGTCCTGCCCCGTCAGACGCGCTATCCCCTGGCACAGCGGCACCGCCGATATCACCGCGCCTGTCTTTTTATACTGGCCGTAAAAGCTGGGGAGCTCCACTGCCGTCCCTTCCGCCCAGAACCAGATTCCATTGGCCGGGAGCTTTCCCTCTGCCCTCCTGCGCTCATTCAACGGGTGTCTGTCAAGCTTCTCAAACGCAAGCTCCATGAGTCCATGAAGCACACGGGCGTTTTCGCACCCCGATGGAAAGAGCGGCCACGCTAACTCGCCCAGATGATCGTGGGGGGGAATGAGCTTCAGTCCCTTTATGTCCTGTTTCGTCTGCACCGCAAAGTGCCGGAAGGATGGCGACGGATACACCCGCACCCCCGCCTTCTCCGCTGCTCGCTTGAACTCCGGCTCTTCAAACAGCGCCTTAATTATCGCTATCGACTCCTCTCCCTCTATTGACCCGGCAGAGTGCGATATTATCCGTCTCTCCGCGAGCGGCTTTGGGACATCCTCGTATGTCACCATGTTGCACCGCATCGCCACATCCCCCGGCTCCAGCTTGATCCCTGCCGCTGCCACCTCCAATGGTGCGCGGCCGGTGTAACACTTAAGCGGGTCGCACCCGAATATGGAGAGTATCGCTGTGTCGCTCCCCGCCGGCAGCCCCTCAGGTACGTTGCGCACATTTCCCATTCGTCCATGTGCGGCCATCTTATCCAATGTCGGGATATTTGCCGTCTTAAGCGGTGTCCTGTTCCCCAGACTCTCCACAGGGTTATCCGCCATCCCATCCCCAATTACAAGCAGATATTTCATTTCTCTGTCTCTCCGTTCCCCAATCTTTTTAAAAATTTATCCATCCGCTCCAACGCTGTCTCAAGATTCGCCACCGAGGAGGCATAGCTCATTCGCACATACCCTTCCCCTCCCGGCCCGAACGCGCTGCCCGGTATGACCGCCACCTTTTCCTCCATCAGAAAACGCGTGCAGAATTCCTCAGATGTAAGCCCCGTCCCGCGTATGCATGGAAATATATAAAATGCCCCCCGCGGTTCAAAACAGGCCAGGCCGATTTTTCTGAGCCCGCTTAACATGAGCTTTCTGCGATGATTGTAGGAATCCCGCATCTTCTCTATGTCTTCGTCACCTGCCTTAAGCGCCTCAATTGCCGCGTACTGGCTCGTCGTCGGTGCGGACATTATTCCATACTGATGTATCTTCAGCATCTGGCGCAGTATTTCCTCAGGCCCGCACACATATCCCAGCCGCCATCCCGTCATGGCATACGCTTTTGAAAACCCGTTTACCACCAGCGTCCGCTCATATAGCTCCGGTATGTTCGCGGGCGACGTATGCTGGAATCCATAGCTCAGCTCCGCGTATATCTCATCTGATATGACAATTATGTCTGTGCCTCGGAGAACCTCCGCTACTTCCTCAAGATCCTCCCGCCGCATGACTGCCCCTGTCGGATTATTGGGAAAGGGCAGTATTATGGCCTTAGTCCGAGGAGTTATGGCTCTTCTCACTTCATCCGCCGTAAGCCTGAATTCATTCTCCTCCTTCGTCTCCACATATACAGGCACACCCATGGACATTGTGGTCATGGGTCCGTAACAGACGAAGGAGGGGGATGGAATTATCACCTCATCACCGGGCTCCAGAAGCGCCCTCAGGCACAGATCTATTGCCTCGCTCCCTCCCACAGTGACAAACAGCTGATCCTTTGCATCGTACTTAAGCCCAAATCTCCGGCTCATGTACCCAGATATTGCCTGCCGGAGACGTGTCATCCCCGCATTCGCCGTATATTTTGTGTACCCCTGCTCCAGCGAATATATGCCCGCTTCCCGGATATGCCACGGCGTCACAAAGTCCGGCTCCCCTATGCCAAGAGATATGGCGTCCTGCATTGTCTCCAGGACATCGAAGAATCTCCGTATCCCCGAGGGCGCCAATTCCTCCACCCTTTTCGAAAGAACCTTACTGTAATCTATCATACAAAGAGTACTCTCTCTTCCTGCTCAGGCTCCACCAGAAATGGCCGGCCCTTTTCTTTATATTTCTTCAGAATAAAATGCGTCGCCGTCGACAGCACTCCCTCTATGGGCGCCAGCTTCGCCGAAACAAACTGCGCCACCTCCTTAAGCGATCCGGCTGATATTATCACTGTCAGGTCAAATGCCCCAGACATAAGATATACGCTGTCCACCTCATCGTATTGGTATATGCGTCTTGCTATTCTGTCAAAACCGTCATCCCTCTGCGGCGTCACTCTCACCTCAATAAGCGCCGTCACCGCCTCCTCGGAGGTTCTGTCCCAGTCAACCAGCGCTGTATAGCCGTTGATTATGTGCTCATCCTCGCATCTTTTCACTGTCTCACGGACTTCCGCCTCTGTCTTCCCGGTCAATGCCGACAACTCTTCCGCAGTATATCTGCCGTTTTCCTCCAGAAGCTTCAATAGCTCCGTCATCGCTCTCTCCTCCATTTATCTTTTTGATCTCCCTTTATTCTACCACACTTTTTTTCCCTTTACAATGTGCGAAAAGCCTAACTTCAAAAATCATATTCGCCATACTGCCGGCAAATCCTCCGCCTTAACGTATATTTTCCTCCTCCGCGGGTATATTAGTACAGCATCGAAGAAGGAGGGATCAACATGATCATGGACAGAATTGCCCTTATTCTCGTCATTATTGGCGGGCTGAACTGGGGCTTGGTCGGAATCTTCAAGTTCGACGCTGTGGCGTGGCTTTTCGGCGGACAGACGGCTTCTATAAGCCGCGTGGTATATACTTTAGTCGCCCTGGCCGCTCTCTGGTGCATCTCCCTGCTCTTCAGGGACAGAGTCGAATCACGCGAAAACTCTTAAGTGGAGCTGGGCTGTAAATAAGTCCCTGTCTTTTTACAGCCCTACATACTCCCTATTTCAGAGCCGAAAGCAGCCCTTGCAGCTTCTTCATTCCCGCCACGCTCAGTAACCGTAAAAGCAGCAGGTACAATACAGTCAGAACCAGCAGTCCGGCCAGTATCATCCCTATGGTACTCCCGACACCTGATATGTTCCAAAGCAGCTTCGTGAAGCTCGAGGCCGCCGCAGCGGCCAGCGCTGCTCTGAGCATGTCAGAGCACGGAAGTGCGAATCTTGCGGCCTTGTGAAGTCTTCGCATGCTTAGTGAAAAATTGAAAAGCTCTGAGGCGTAGAGAATGAAGATGTACCCGTACACCGCATATTCTGGCAGCAATACCCACACCAGTGCCGTTGAAAGCAGCGCATCAACTATATTTAACCGCATGGAATACAGGTGCTCCCCCAGGCCCCGAAGCATCCCGTCCGTCACCGAATCCATATACATCACCGGCATGAGCGGTGTCAGAAGGAAAATATATCTGCCCACCTGCTCACTGCCATACAGTGCCTCCCCCAGTGCGCCGGCAAAGCACAGCAACGCTCCGGCCGCGCCAACGGAGAAAAGCATGCACAGCGTCAGCAATACCGTCGCAGATGCTGATATCCTGTCATCGTTCCCCCTCACCTGCTCCTCTGTCAGCTCCGGAACCAGCAGCTCTGACAGTGAAGAAAATATTACCTGAGGAAATGTGATGACCGGAAACACCATCCCCTGTATCATTCCATAGCTTGAAAGTGCCTCCTGAAAGGATGCCCCGGACCTGCGCAGCCCATCCGGCACCAGAATATTCTGGACTGTTGTCAGTGCTGTTCTCGCATAGGCGGAGACGGCAAGTGGCATCGCTATCGACATCATCCTTCCTGTGAGGCCGCGCGAATGTATTCCTCTCCTTCCAAAGCGCCTCCGATCCGGAATATAGAGCGCCAGGAGCATCACAAAGGAAAATATTTCTCCCGCCGCGCCGCCAAGCACCACTGCACAGCACATGCCCTCCACATCCCATTTTGGTGTCATGGACAGCATCCACACCGACGCCGCCATTCGCACGACCTGTTCCATCACCGACGCCGCCGCCGATTTTCCCACCCTGCTCTCTCCTGTGAAGTACCCTCCCAGCACAGCACCTGCAGAGAGAAACGGCAGACTCAGGGACAGAAGCCTCAATGGCAGTACTGTTCTCTCATCCCCGATGAGTCCAAGCGCAATCGGTTCGGCCAGAAGAAAACTTATCATCGACGCCAAAAGTCCAAAGGATACTGCGTACATCAGACACCGTCGCACCACCGCCGGAACATTCGCCCCGTGTCCACGTCCCAGTTCCTCCGACACAAGTCTTGTGGCGGCGAACCGTATCCCGGAAATTGCCAGTGTGGAAGCAAACGAGTTGACTGACATGATTAAGCCGAAGAGCCCTGTTCCCGCAGTGCCAAGCCGTCTGGTAAGATATACCTGGAACACAAGCCCCAACGCCCGCAGCCCCAGAGATGTAACCGTCAGGAATACGGTATTGATCAGAAGTCTTCTCCCCTTCACGGAACACCTCCCATTGTGTGCTTCTCAAGTCTATGCTGGCGCGTCGGAAAAAAGACGACCTCACCACATACTGATTTCACATGCCATCTTACGCCAAAGCAGGAGGCCGCGTAAGCGGCCTCCTGCTTTGGCGTCAGCAGCATATTATCAATTATTCCGGAAAAGGTCATATTTCGTAACGTCCACAATCGCCTCTCCGTCAGCAAACAGGGATATCCCTTCAGCCGTTATATCGGTAAGGATTGTTGTCGTCATAACCCATTCGCCGTCGTTTACAAATACCTCCGCGCTGTACCGGTCCAGCAGAATGCGCAGATGCAGCTCCCTCTCAGAATCCGGAACCAGGCACCGCCGCTGGTGGATGTAGGCCCGGCGGGAGCCGGAAAACTTTCTGTCTATCTTCACCACTGACTCAAACGGTCGAAAGCTCACTGATGTCCGGCAGCTCTCATTCTGAGCAAATCGCACCGCAAATTTCCTGTACAGATTTTCTGTGTCCGATGGCCGTATGGTGAGCTGAAGCTCCACTGTCCTCCCCTCCACCCCCGGAAGAGTCGTTTCACCGTGCACATGTATGTTCTTATACTCCACTTTCCCGCTCCGGTACTCCTCCAGCTCCCGGATCGGTCTCTGATAGAGCCTACCGTTCCTTAACTCCAGCTCCCGCGGGATGCTGAGCTGTCCGAACCATGGCCGACCCTGTGTGCCCGTCAGC
>CAYPMJ010000115.1:0-6425 GCA_964411785.1 uncultured Oscillospiraceae bacterium | reverse complement strand
GCGCATAAAGCGCATGGCCAATTATACCATTTCGCTTCGCTTCATGGTATAATAGAGCCACAACTCCGTTGTGACTATTATACTCATTTTAAAGCCGCAATATGGCCGTTACCTTAAATGGATACATGAACAGTGGCAGGATGGGCTTGGTGAGAGATCTGATGATTAAAGAGAACCAGAAGCTGTTTAACTACATAAACGTATTGAGCGACGGAATCATTGTATATGCGATGCTTCCGCTGGCTTTCTGGATACGTTTTCATGTCTTCACTGGGATCATATCGGTCCCGCTTACTGCATATCTGCGGATGGGCGTGCTGCTGACGGCGGCGCACCTTGTGACATACTCGTCCTTCGGGCTGTACCGGTCCTTCAGACACACATCTCTGTCAACGGAGCTTTCAAAGCTCTTCTGGGCGGGGGCGCTGGATATGGCGGTTCTGCTGAGTCTGCTGTTTCTCCTCCATGGGATGTACTACTCCCGCTGGACCCTGGCAATTTTCTTCGTGCTCAACCTCACGGCGCTTGGCGTGAAGCGGATAATCCTGAGAAAGGCTCTGAGATATGTCCGCAAGCGGGGCTTCAATCAGAAGTACGTGCTGATAATGGGCGGGGGGAAGATGGCGCGGGCCTATCTGCGGGCGATAAAGCGTGAGCGGGACCTGGGGTACCAGTGTGTGGGCTATGTGGCCTCGCACCCGTCCTCCGGCTGGGGTGAGACGCCGTATCTGGGAGGCTTTGAGGAGCTTGACAGTATCCTCAACAGACCCGGCTTAGATGAGGTGGTCTCCGCCATCGACCTTGAGGACTACGGAAGGACACCGGAGATAATCGCATCCTGTGAGAAGGCGGGCCTTAAGCTGTCAATTATCCCCTTTTACGCGGAGTTCATGCCGTCAAACCCGGAGTTTGACGAGCTGTGCGGGCTGCCGCTCCTGAATATACGGAGGATACCCCTGGATAACCTGTTAAACGCCTTCGTAAAGCGCACGTTTGACATTGTAGGCTCCCTGCTGCTCATTATAGTCACGGTTCCGCTCTTCATCTTCTGCGCTGTGGGAGTGGGGGTGACGTCGCCAGGCCCTGTAATATTCCGGCAGGAGCGGGTGGGCAGAGGCAAGAAGCACTTTTACATGTACAAGTTCCGCTCAATGCGCGTGAATGACAGGCAGGACACGGGCTGGAGTGAACAGTCGGACGGGAGAAAGACAAAATTCGGAGCGTTCATGCGCAAGTGCTCGATGGACGAGCTGCCGCAGCTGTGGAACGTGCTGCGGGGAGACATGAGCCTCGTCGGCCCCAGACCTGAGCTCCCCTACTTTGTGGAGCAGTTCAGGGAGGAGGTTCCGCTCTATATGGTAAAGCACCGCGTGAGGCCGGGCATGACAGGCTGGGCACAGGTGAACGGCTTTCGCGGGGACACCTCCATAAAAGGCCGCGTGGAGCACGATATATATTACATTGAGCACTGGAGCCTGGGCTTTGATATAAAGATCCTTCTTAAAACGGTGTTTCAGGGCAGGTTTATCAATAATGAGGCCATGACATAAGGCCGTTGCATGAGGCAGGAGGTATCTGCCGGGGAGGGCCTATGCACGAAGGGCGGCGATGTCTGGCGGGGTAAAAATATGAGGACAGCAATGTATGAGTCTCCGCTGGGGAGCATGCTTCTGGCAGCGGAGGAGGACGGGCTTGGCGGGGCGTGGTTTACCGGGCAGAGATATTTTCCGGACTATCCTGACGCGCAGTCCGGCGAGGGGGACGGGATACTCATGGAGGCGTGCGCCTGGCTTGACGAGTATTTTGCGGGGAGGGAGCCTGATTTCATGCCGCCTCTTCACCTCACAGGGACGGACTTTCAGAGGTCCGTGTGGAACGTGCTTCTCAAAATTCCATATGGCGGGACAAGGACATACGGGGACATAGCAGGAGAGCTCTCAGGCCCGGAATGTCACAGGAGCGCCCGGGCTGTGGGCGGCGCTGTGGGGAGAAACAGGATATCCATATTTGTCCCCTGTCACCGTGTGGTCGGGGCGGACGGAGGCCTCACAGGCTATGCCGGTGGACTTAGGAGAAAGGCGGCCCTTCTTGCGCTTGAGCGTGGGCGCACGCAAACTTAGCTTATGACAGAGGCGGCCTCGGACTGTGCTTGAGACTGTGCTCTCTTTCCGCTCACTATGAGACCTTGCATGAAGGGCGGTGCGCCGCGCCATCTGACGGAGCGCCGGGGATGCGCAGCTTTTGCTTTCAGTTAAAACGAAAAGGGTCTCAGACAAAACTGTCTGAGACCCTGCGCTGGTACGCCCGGTGCGATTCGAACGCATGACCTTCAGAGTCGGAGTCTGACACTCTATCCAGCTGAGCTACGGGCGCGTATCCGAACAGAGGCTATTATAGCAGAAAAAACAGAGCTTGTAAAGAGGTTAACATTTTTTATTTACATTTTGCATATGGCCATCGGCCGCCGCCATTGCGGCAGGTGCTGCTCCGGCGTCAGCGCTGATGAAAGAACCGACAGGCGAAAATGGCCGGCAGCTGAGCGCTGCATGCTGCTTTAAGGGGAGGCGGGGATGAAGCTTAACTACATAGCCGCGGAAGGTGACACGGGACGGAAGGTCTACGGCGTATTGTGCCGTGAGCTGTCTCTCTCGCAGACGCAGATAAAGCGCATAAAAAGGGAGGGAGCTCTCACTGTAAATGGCGCGGTGGTCTGCATGGACTACAGGCTCCGGCCTGAGGACATGGTGGAGATAGATTTAGGGCCGCTGGAGCGGGCTCCGGACTATCCGCCGGAGTCCGGTGAGCTTGAGGTGCTCTATGAGGACGAGTGGCTGCTGGCGGTGAACAAGCCCCAGGGGATGCTTGTCCACCCCAGCCATTCGCGTTACACCGGGACACTTGCAAACTTCGTCGGCGGCTATCTTCTGGAGCGGACGGGGAGCGCCGTGTGCCACGCGGTGAACCGGCTGGACCGGGACACGAGCGGGGTGGTACTGTTCGCGAAGAACGCCCACATGAACACCCTCGCCGTCCGTGCGCTCCGGGAAGCGGACAGCGGGAAGGTGTACAGAGCCCTGCTCTATGGCGGGCTGGACGGGGACAGGGGAGTGATAGATGCGCCGATAGAGCGGGAGGCGGAGGGACAGATGCGCAGGATCGTGACGCCATCAGGGAAGAGAGCGGTGACGGAATACGAGACTGTGCGCCGGGGCAGCTTGATGGGGGTTGAGGTGAGCGAGGTGAGGTTCAGACTGGAGACGGGCCGCACTCACCAGATCCGGGTGCACTGTGCACACATGGGAGCGCCGATTCTGGGCGACACGATCTATGGGACAGAGGAGTCCAGGGCGCTGTCCATCAAACTCATGCTGGCAGGGCAGCAGCTGCATGCCCAGTGCATAAGCCTAAGGGAGCCTGTGACGGGGAGGGATCTTAAAATAGAGGCGCCCCTTCGCCGCGCGGACATGAGAAGGCTCCTCTCGTTACTTAAGGTCACATAAGGCTCAAAGGGAGCGGCAGCGGCCAAGGGTGCACAAAGATTCAGGGCAGAGACTTAATGGGAGCCTCAGCTTTCAGCCTGTGAAGTATCAGGCGCTCTTCGCGGGGAAGTTTTTGCGGGGAAGCCGGGGAGTGCGCTCACGAGGCGCAAAGTTAAAACGGCGCTAAGGGTAAGGCCCTTAGCGCCGTTTTCATGCTTTGGAATATGGAAAGGCTTTGTAAGGATACGCGATTAAAGGGAGTTTGCCCCCTCGGACTGGCCGTAGGTGAGCACGCCTGATAAGAACGCCAGCGCCAGACCCTGGCCCCAGCCCTGAATCCAGTCGCGGCTTATGTTCCTGTAGCCGTCGCGGTCCTTCATCACCGCGGTCCCGCCGGAGACGTTCATGACTCTTCCGTCCTCGGTGACGTTCGCCAGCACGCCGGGGATCGCCCGGTTTATGTATTTTATGTGCAGGGGATTTCCCTTGGCGACCATGGCGGCAGCAATGCCGCAGGAGGCGGAGATCTCCTCGTAGCTGTCAGGGTCGTCCAGAATGGTCCTCCACAGTCCGCCCTCCGTCTGACAGAGCTTCAGCGCCGCAAGCTGCTCATTGAGACTTCCCACCACATCGAGGAATTTCGGATACAGATACGCCTCGGGAAGTCTGACGCCCACCTGTGACATGGTGTATGCGGCCCAGGCATTGGCGCGGCCCCAGTAGAACCCAGACATGTGGTCGCCGGTTATGTTGTTGTAGCCGTGGTAATATAGTCCCGTCGACGGGTCCTGAAGATACTTTATGTGCCAGAAGTACTGGTTGAGAGCGTCGTCAATGAGCGTCTCATCGTGGAGCTCCACGCCCATCCTCAGCAGGAAGAACGCCGCCATGAAAAGTGTGTCGGCCCACGCCTGCTCCGGAAAATCGTTGTTGGCGGAGACGGTGTGCTGGAGCACGTGGTCGCCAAAGCGCAGCGCCTTGTTCTCCAGATAGTCCACCTTGCTCATCGCCACATCCAGGTACTTCTTCTCGCCCGTGTGCTGATACAGGGAGAGGCAGCAGTGGCCCATGGAGCAGGTGTTCACGCTCCAGGTCGGAAGCCCGATCTCCAGGTACTCGTCGACTCTCGCGCGAACGAGATCCAGATACCGCTGCTTCCCGGTCGCCTCATAGGCCTCACAGATTCCGTAGTAGGCGACGCCGCAGGGCCAGTCCCAGGTCATGTCCATGCGCATGGTGCGCTCGACAATGGCGTCCACCGCCTTCTCAACCTGACTGCGGTCAAAGGTAAGATCAGTCATTTTTTTCTCCTTTCCTAATCGAGCCGAAACACCGGCTCCAGCTTTGGCTGCGCTCCTGTCACCGGGTCCATCTCCAGCTCCAGGATGTCCTTCATGTACTCGTTCCACCTGTCCACAACCGGGCTCTCGGCCTGGTATTTCTCCGCGTAGGCGACGCCCTTTTCACACTCATAGTACCCGAAAAGCTCGTCTCCGTCGGCAAAAATGGTGTAATTTCCGATCCCGGCCGCCTTTAAAACCTCAACCATCTCAGGCCAGATCTCCGCGTGCCGTCTCTCATACTCGGCTCTGCAGCCGGGACGGACACGCCCTCTCCACGCCATGCGTTCCAATGTACATTTCCTCCTTTTTTACTTACCTTGATGATAAAGCGCTTATTTGCTGATACGCCTTTGCCATCCGCCGCCCGGCAGGCGAGAGCCCGCAGCCTTTCAGCCCGCCTCAGGTTATCTCCCACGGTGCCTCCGGGATAAGGCCATAGTCCACAAGCGGGTTTTCACAGCCGCTCTCACCTGACGGCGGAGCAAGCTCTGTCATGGGCCCTGAGATGACCATCTCCGGCAGCGCCTCAGGCTGCGCAAGGCCGGCTTCCGCCATCCCCTTTGCCACAAAGCCCGCGGCCATGAAGGCTCCAAAATCATTTGTGTGGGTGAAGTCGCCGGAGTGGAACCAAACCCGCGCCCTCTCAAGGCCCGCACGACAGATTGCATCCTTCATCGCCCCGTGCAGATCCACGACAGGCACGTCCTGCTCACTGCCCAGGGCGAGCATGGCGTCCGCAAAGGGTGCGAGCATATCGTTGTACTGCGTCCCGGTACTCCACGTGTTCCGCGCCAGCGGGGTTACTAAAACCGGGGACGCATCCGCGGCGCGGAGCTCCTCAATGTACCTTCTGAGGTTGTCCCTGTACCCGGTGTCAGCGGAGAGGCGCTTAAGCTTCTGGTCGTTGTGCCCGAACTGAAGCATCACCATGTCCCCCGGCCTGACAAGCTCCCGCAGCACATCGTAGTGCCCCCTGGTGCGAAACGACTCCGTGGAGAGCCCGGAATGGGCGTGGTTGGAGACGCACAGCTCCTCCCCGAGATACACAGGCAGCATCTGGCCCCACCCGGAAAACGTCGCCCCGGGCGCGTAGGGGATCTGGGACGGCTGATCGGTTACAGTGGAATCCCCCATGAGGTACAGCCCCCGGCACTCCCACGGCTCCACTGTCAGCGACGTGA
The DNA here is from genome assembly GCA_964411785.1 of uncultured Oscillospiraceae bacterium. Taxonomy (GTDB): domain Bacteria; phylum Bacillota; class Clostridia; order Oscillospirales; family Oscillospiraceae; genus RUG626. The sequence goes on along the minus strand of CAYPMJ010000115.1, from coordinate 422 downwards.
GCCTGGCGCCCACAGCGCACACGTCGACGCCGACAGTGTCCATCCTGCCAAGGTCGCTTATGGCGGCGTCCCCGCCTCCGACGGCAATTATCGGCGACACCTCGCCAAGCGCCCTGACCGTTACGCTCTCGCCCTCCTCCAGCCTACCGTGCCAGCAGAGCCGGCGGCGGCCGGTGAAGAGAGAGGCGTCCCCGCCGCCCTCGCAGCCTGACAGCACAGCCGTTATTCTGTACCGCCCCGGCCCCACGTCAGCCTTGTACCACAGCGGGAAGAGACGTCCCCGGACATCCGGGTTATCTCCCGTGAGGCGGACAATCATAGCAGCGCCCTTTGAGGTCCCTGCAACCTCGGTGCGGGCGATCCTCTCATGCCACTCCGGGAAGACAAAGCCGCTGTTTATCTCGGGGATCCGGAGCGCAGGA
>CAYPMJ010000114.1:0-6455 GCA_964411785.1 uncultured Oscillospiraceae bacterium | reverse complement strand
GGGCGGATTCGGGTCTTTCACCCTATAGAACGTGCGCTCACCAGGCGCACGCAAACGGCCCCAGCCTGATCCTGCGGGAACAGGCCGGAGCCGTTTTGCGATCCGTCATCTCTTTATTTTTTCAGTCAGGCTGTCTATGAGTCCGGCATATTTTATCATATCCTTATTGGCCATTCCCTCACATCCCACAGCGGCTTTTCGCAGACGCTCCACCGCATCAAGAAGTCTCGCAAAGGCGTCGTTGGCACGCGCTCTGGCGGCAGATACGGGAACCCTGGCTTCACGGCGTATACGTATTCCGGATGGCATGCTGATAAAGCACCCCTGCGCCAAATCGTACTCCGCCCCGGAATATGGCGCATATGCGGCAAGGCCATGTTCCTCCCGCAGACACCTTGCAAAATCCTCGCACGACTCCTCGGAGCCGTGATTCACAAAGACCTGCGTCGGCTTCTGCACAAAACACCCCAGCCAATTCAAAAGGCCCTGTTTATCGGCATGGCCGCTGACCCCCGGCAGAAAGCCTATCTCGGCATTGACCGCCACCTCGTCACCGAAAAGCTTTACGCTCTCCGCGCCATCGTATATGACGCGGCCAGTTGTTCCCTCCGCCTGATAGCCCACAAAAAGAATCAGGCACTCCGGACGCCACAGATTATACTTCAGGTGGTGACGAATGCGCCCCGCCTCGCACATGCCGCTCGCGGAAATAATAACCTTCGGCGTCTCATCAAAGTTCAGCGCCTTAGACTCTTCCACCGACGTATTCAGGCAAAGTCCTGGAAAAACCAGAGGGTTCTGGCCCGTGGCCATGACAGCTTTGAAATCGTCGTCCAGGTAGGTCGTGTCGCACTGCATGAAGACGCTGGTGGCCTCGTATGCCAGGGGGCTGTCCACATATACCGGAAAGCACCCATGTCCCGTGACCAGCCCGCGCTGCTTTATCTCGCGGATAAAATACAGTATCTCCTGCGTCCGGCCCACTGCAAAGGACGGAATTATCACGTTTCCTCCACGGTCCAGCGTCCGTTGAATAAATCCGGCCAGCGTGTTAACGTGCTCGTGTTCCTCGCCGTGCAGACGGCTGCCGTAGGTGGACTCTATCATAACATAGTCCGCCTCCTCCACACCCTCCGGATCCCGTATGATAGGCTGTCCCGTATTGCCTACATCGCCCGAAAACACTATTTTCTTCTCTACACCGCCCTCGCTCAGCCATACCTCAATACACGCGCTGCCAAGCAGATGACCGATATCAGTGAATCGTATCGTCATGTTCTCGTTCACGCGGATATGACAGCCATACTGACACCGCCTCAGACAGCGAATGGCGTCCTCCGCGTCCTCCAGATCGTAAAGCGGTTCACACTGGCCAGTTCCCGCGCGCTGTGCCTTACGGTTTCTGTACTCCGCCTCCGACATCTGAATGTGGGCACAGTCGCGAAGCATGATCTCGCACAGATTACATGTTGCCTCCGTAGCGTATATCGCGCCCCGAAACCCGTTCTTACTCAGAAGCGGAAGATAGCCTGAATGGTCGACGTGGGCGTGTGTCAGCAGTACACAGTCTATCTGCGCCGCCGGAACCGGCAGCTCAATGTTCTCGAATGCGCACGCTCCCTGTCTCATTCCACAGTCAATAAGGATATTGTGCTCTCCGACCTCCAGAAGTGTACAGCTCCCCGTCACATCGTGGACAGCTCCGATAAAGGTGAGCTTCATTATATAACGCCTCCCCGTTTTATGAATAATGGGTCTTGACTATAATTTGAAAAACCTGTACAATAGTGTCCCTGTTTCTTATGTATTTTTTGACACTTTCCTCTATTATAGGTTCTTCTGCTTAAAATGTCAATGCCCTGCGTATTCATTCACGGGGGCCATTTTTCTCATAGTCCGGAAGATCCGTGCGCCATTTCCGGAAAATACGATAGACTGCTTTTCACATTTCTGCCGCGGAGGAAAATCTCCTGCAAATCGCTCTCGCCGATTTGCGAGGGCCTCACTTAAAACCGCATCTGGTGAAATGCACTCAGCGAAAGGAGCAAAATGGAAAATCTGGAGCTTACTGCCAATCGTCTATCCGAGCTTGCTGCCAGGGCCGAAAAGCGCGGCATCTGGGTTTATTCGGAATTTCTGACGCTTGCGGAACAGAATATTGCGCTCTCCCTGAAGCTGCGCTGCCCCTTTGAATTGTGGGGAGGCGTCCCGGAGGCAGAGCGTAAAATCGCCTGTTTCGGCTCCGAGGACCTTTGCGGGTGGAGACAGGAACCACCGGTGGTATGTGTGAAGCTTCAACCTGCCTCCCAGAAATTTGCCGAACCTCTCTCCCACCGTGACTTTCTCGGCTCACTCATGGCGCTTGGCATCAGGCGAGAGGTGCTGGGGGATATTATTATCACTGAGAACACAGGCTACCTCCTCTGTCTGGAGTCCATCGCGGGCTATGTGGCAGACTCCCTGACCAGAGTCAGGCACACTGCTGTTCGCTGCTCTCTGTCTGAACCTCCTGCTAAACCCGCGGAGAAGCCGGAACAGACGGAGCTTGTCGTCGCCTCTGAGCGTCTGGACGCGCTGGTGGCGGCTGTCTTCCACCTCTCACGCTCCCAGGCTCAGGAGCTCGTCGCCTCAGAGCGGGTATTCCTCTCCGGATATCTCGCCTCAAACCCATCTGTACAGGTCCCTGTAAACACTGTTGTCTCCGTCAGGGGTATTGGTCGCTTCATATACCAGGGGATCATGCGTGAAACAAAAAAAGGACGCATTCGTGTCATTGTGTGTATTTATTCATAGTCGCATTTATGTCGATTGTGTCTAAAAGTAATCTCATTTTTTTCATTTTTTGCAAAATAAATTTATTTTTTCTGCATAAACCTGTTGACATTTCCGGAAAGTTGTCATATATTATAGCTGTTCTGAAAGCTTGATTTATGCTGTGGGTTATAAGTCGTTTTTCGGCTTTCCTGCGGCGTTTTTTTTGCGAGAACAACTTTAATCAGGGAGGCAAATACTATATGAACAAGGGCACAGTCAAGTGGTTCAATCAGGAGAAGGGCTATGGCTTCATCTCCAACGATGACGGAAGCGGTGACGTTTTCGTGCATTTCTCCGCTATTCAGGTCGAGGGCTTCAAGACCCTTGCGGAAGGTCAGCACGTCACCTTCGACGTCGAGCCTGATCCCCGTGACGCAGGCAAGATGCGCGCCGTCAACGTCTGCCCTGTGTAAGGCTCGTGAGGACTTGTCAATCGAGTAGGTGACTGCCCTCAATCTGAGCAGCTTGCCTCTCGCGCCGCCGTTTATTCCTTTCATGGCGGCTCATCCCCATAAGTACAAAGACTCGTACTGGTCCAGGATCTGGTATCCGGCCTGTGCGAGTCTCTTGTTTTTACCTGTCTGAGCCCGTCTCCTTTTTACTCTCCCCTCACCAGGGCGCTCCGGCATTCACTCCTGCCCATGCTCTATCTCCACCGGCGTGGCGTAATCGCCGGTAAAGCATGCATCGCACAGCTCCAAGGCGCACCCGCTGCACGCGCGTCTGAGCCCCTCAACACTTATGTACCCTAAGGTGTCCGCCCCTACGCAGCGCCGTATACCATCCATGGAGAGCCGGTTGGCGATCAGCTTCTCCTCATCATCAATGTCCGTTCCAAAGTAACAGTTGTGCAGGAATGGAGGCGCAGAAATGCGCAGGTGCACCTCACTGGCCCCAGCGCACCGCATAGCTGTAACAATGCGCTGGCTCGTGGTTCCACGCACAATTGAGTCATCCACCAGTACCACCCGCTTGCCGGCCACTGCCGCCCGCAGCGGGTTTAATTTCACCGTTACAGCGTTCTCACGCTGCTGCTGTGTGGGGAAAATGAAGCTGCGTCCCACATAGCGGTTCTTCACGAATCCGGCCACCAGCGGGATTCCGCTCTCCAGGGCATATCCCTGTGCGGCATCCAGCCCGCTGTCCGGCACACCACAGACCAGATCCGCCTCCACCGGATGCTCCCTGGCCAGAACGCGACCCATGTTCAGCCTCGCCTGGTAGACGCTGAGTCCATCCAGCACCGAGTCCGGACGTGCGAAGTATACGTATTCAAATACGCACATGCTCCTCCGCTTCGCAGTGAGACAGACCTGGGATCGCACGATCCTGCCGTTCTCGATGAGCAATACCTCACCCGGTTCCACATCCCGCACGAAGCGAAAACCGCAGCTGTCCAGAGCACATGACTCGGAGGCAACTGCAAGTCCGTACTCGCTCTCCCCGATGCACAGCGGTCTGTAGCCGTTGGGATCCCTGATAACTGCCAGCCTGTGTCTGCTTGAGAGCACCACCAGGGAAAAGGCCCCTACCAGCATTCCGGCCGCGTTCCGCGCTCCTGTGAACAGCTCCCCCGACTGCATTGTGATGTACGCCACAAGGGCCGAGACCACCTCGCTGTCACTTGTCGCGGAGAAGTCCAGGCCAAGCTCCACCAGGCGGCTTCGAAGCTGGTCGGCGTTGGTGATATTGCCGTTGTGGGCTGTGGCAATACGCCCGGTGAGGAACTCCGTCACAAAGGGCTGCACATTGCGCGGTGTGCTGCTGCCTGTGGTGGAATAACGGACGTGACCGATGGCACAGCGGCTGTCCGGCAGCTGGGACATGTTCTCCCTGGTGAAAACCTCCCCCACCAGGCCAACCCCCTTGACGCAGGGAATGGCGCTGTCCTGACTCACCGCGATGCCCGCTCCCTCCTGTCCCCGGTGCTGCATGGAGAGCAGAGCGTTATAGCAGATCCCCGCTGCCTCAGAATGTGGGCTGTCCTGAGACAGACTTACACCAAAAACGGCACACTCCTCGTGGAGCTTGCCAAAGCCTTCCCTCATTGTCTGCCGTACTCCTTTATCGTCCGCTGTGCCACGCTGCGCCGCGTCTCCTGCGTGTCCATGGCCAGCTTTTCTATGTAGCGGTGGGCCTCCGCCTCGGAAAAGCCCCTGCGTTCCACTAACAGACACTTGGCGCGACACACCAGCTTTTCCGCAGCCAGCTTTTCCCGCAGCCTGGCGTTCTCTTCCTCCAGCCTGGAGATACGTTCACATTCTGTCATAGCGCTCACTCTCTTTTCCTTCTGTCTGTGCGAACGTCTCAATTATAGAACTGTCCATGGCACATGTCAAGAGATTTTGCATCTTTTCTTTTTCAAAAATTCAAATATTCGCTTTATGCTTGAAATTGTCCCAACGATTCCTCGTAATTTGCAGGATTTTGTTGTGCAACTTGTAGAATCGGGCTTATTTCTATTGACAGCGGCGACCTGAGAGGATATAATCATCCCGGCGTAGGCCCGACCGAGGCAAGGGTCCTGCTCTGCCGTGATTACGTCGTTCCGTCGTCCGGCTGTAATCCTGGCGAAAACGTTGAATTTGAGGTGATCACATGTGCTGCATCATGGGTTATACTGGAAAAGATATGGACATGGCAGAGCTTATGGCTGGATTCAACACCGCCAGGAGCAGAGGGCCTGATCGGTCACGGGTGCTGGATCTGCCTTCAGGCACTCTTCTCTTCCACCGTCTGTCCATCATGGGACTGAGCGAATCGGGAATGCAGCCCTTTGTCCTGGGCAGAAACGCTGTGGTCTGCAACGGTGAACTGTACGGCTTCCGGGTACTGAAGGCCGAGCTGGAGAGAAAGGGTTACACCTTCAAGAGTGGCTCCGACTGCGAGTTGCTGCTCCCCCTATACCGGGAACTGGGCGTTACGATGTTCAAGCAGCTGGATGCGGAGTTTGCGATGATCCTTTACGACGGGGAACGGGACGTCTTTCTGGCCGCGCGGGACCCCATCGGCATACGCCCTCTCTACTATGCCCTGAGTTCAACAGGAAAGCTTCTCTTCGCCAGCGAGCCTAAAATGATGGTTGGCCTGGCTTCAGAAATACGCCCCTTTCCGCCTGGACACTACTGGGACGGGGAGAGGTTTGTCTGCTATAACGACCCGGCAAAGGTGTCAGCGGTTTGTCATGACGATCTGGACACTGTATGCAGGAATATACACGACAAGCTGGTGTCGGGTATAGAAAAGCGGCTTGATGCCGATGCCCCCCTGGGCTTCCTGCTCTCCGGTGGGCTGGACAGCTCTCTTGTCTGCGCAGTGTCGGCAAAAAAGCTGAACAGACCGGTCCGCACCTTCGCAATCGGGATGAATGAGGACGCCATCGACCTCAGATACGCCCGTGAGGTGGCTGATTATATTGGCAGCGATCACACTGAGGTATATATGGACAGAGATCAGGTGATCAGCTCACTGCCTGAGGTTGTGGCGGCTCTGGGCACGTGGGATATCACCACCATTCGTGCTTCTATGGGGATGTACCTGCTGTGCAAGGCTATTCATGAGCAGACAGATGTGCGCGTACTGATGACAGGTGAGGTCTCAGATGAACTCTTTGGCTATAAATACACCGACTTTGCACCAGG
>CAYPMJ010000113.1:0-6687 GCA_964411785.1 uncultured Oscillospiraceae bacterium | reverse complement strand
ACTTATTGTACCTTATCCCCTGCTTTCCGGCCTCGCCTTAGCGACAGGTTCGGCTTTGCTGTATCTTTACAGGGATTGCACCTTTATGGAGCAGTATTACAGCTGATAAACGACACTGACGGGCTCATACGTTAGCCGATAGAAGCCACCTTCCCAGCTCAGACGGCGAATCGGATACCATTACCACACCTGCATCTGTGAGCTCCTCGCCTGTCCCGTATCCCCACAGCGCTCCCAACGCGTCAATTCCGCATTCTGCTGCGCCGATGGCATCGTGCATTCTGTCGCCCACCAGCGCTGCCTGCGACAGGTCACGGACACCGAGCGATTCCAATACGTACCGCACCACGTCCTCTTTCCGGGATCGCCCGACTGCGTCGTCGGAGCCGCCGGCAAAAGCAAAGAATCTCATGAGATCAAAATGCTCAAGTACACGCTTCACATGAATCTCCTTCTTTGATGACGCAACCGCCAGAGTGATCCCGTTTCCGGAGAGCTCATCCAGAAGCTCCCGTATCCCTGGGTACACCTCGTTTTCAAATATCCCCCTGTCAGCATAGTACACCTGATATTGATCCAGCGCCTCCTGAAGCTTTTCCGACGGGATGCCGAACCTGTCCCGGAAGGAGTCGCGCAGCGGAGGCCCCACGCAGGGTCGAAGCTGTTCGAACGTAGGCTCGGGACACCCCATGGCCTTCAAAGCGTAGCGAAAGGAATTGTGTATTCCCCTGGCGGAGTCTGTCAGAGTCCCGTCCAGGTCAAAAAGAAGCGTGTCATATCTGTGGCGCATCAGGCGATCCTCCATTGCCATAAATCATATCTTTCTGATAAAAGCCCCGGCGGCCTTAAGCATCAGCCTCTTTTCCCCGGTGGCAAAACGTACTGTGATAAGCGCGTCACCGGGCATTGAGGTTACGCTTGTGACGACGCCTTCCCCAAACGCCTTGTGGCTCAGCCGATCCCCTGGAACAAGCTCAGGAAGCTTCGCAGCCTCAGGCCTTATGACAGGCCTTGAGGGCTCAGCGCTGCGACGCTGACGCGGGCTGCTGCCAGACCAGCTGCTCTTCCACTCGCCGTAGACGCCGGCGTCATCCTCATCGGCGCTCCGCGACGGCACAAAGTCAGGCACGCGCTCTATATGCTCCGGGGGGATCTCCTCCACAAAACGGGATATGGTGTTTGCGGTGGTGCGGCCATAGAGCATGCGATGCCGCGCAGCCGTGAGGTATAACCGCTCCTTTGCGCGGGTCAGCGCCACATAGCAGAGCCGCCGCTCCTCTTCCATCTCATCATCCTCACCTATCGTTCTTGAGGACGGGAAAAGCCCGTCCTCCATCCCGGTAAGGAACACCCACGGAAATTCAAGGCCCTTGGCGGCGTGTATGGTCATCAGTGTGACGCTGTCACCGTCGCTCGTCTCATCCAGACCGGTGTAGAGAGCTACCTCATCGAGAAAACCAGCCAGCGTCGGCTCCGGGGTGCCGGACATGTAGTTTATCACATTGCTCTTAAGCTCCCTGATGTTATCCGCCCGGGACAGGGCCTCATCAGAGGTCCCAAGGGCCTCAAGGTACCCGGTCTTATCAAGAAGCGTGTCGTAGAATTCGTCCAGAGGCATGATCTCAGACAGCCCGTGCAGCTCATACAGCATTCTGTAGAAGCGCTGAAGCCTGGAATTAGCTGCTCTCAATTCGGGGTAGTCCCCACTGTGGGACAATATGAAGAAAAGAGATCGTCCACTCGTCTGCGCAAGCTCCAGCATGCGTTCTACTGTGGTATTGCCTATGCCCCTTGGCGGGTTGTTTATTATCCGCTGAAGTCTGAGGTCATCTCTGGGACTTTGAATGGTACACAGATAGGAGATTATGTCCTTTATTTCAGCGCGGTCAAAGAATCGTGTGCCGCCTACCACCTTGTATGGGATGCCATTGCGCTTCAGCGCGTACTCAAGCCGGTTTGACTGCGCGTTCATTCTGTAAAGCACAGCGAAATCGCCCCACTTCATCCCGGCACCTGCGCCGCTGAGGATGCGGGCGGCTATATATGCAGCTTCCTCGTCGTCATAGTCGGCCTGATGGAGTATTAATTTCTCACCGTCCCCAGCGCTTGTCCACAGCTTTTTGCCCTTGCGGCTGTGGTTGTTTTTTATAACAGAATTGGCAGCGCCCAGAATGTGACCGGTGGAACGGTAATTCTGCTCCAGCTTTATGCAGCGGGCGTTTTTATAGGTGCTTTCAAATGAGAGAATGTTCTCAATCGTCGCCCCACGGAAGCGATAGATGCTCTGATCGTCGTCGCCGACAACGCATATGTTGTTGCGGCCTCCAGCCAGTGTGCTTGCCAGCAGGTATTGCAGACGGCTTGTATCCTGGTACTCATCCACCAGCACATACCTGAAGAGCCTCTGATAATACTCCCGAGTCTCCTGATCCTCGCGCAAAAGCCGGACAGTGCGCAGAATCAGATCGTCAAAATCCAGCGCGTCGGCTGATTCAAGACGCCTCTGATATGCCTCATATATCCGCGCTATTATTTTCTTCCGCGGATCAGACGCCTGCTCCGCAGCCTGTGCGTATGCCGCGGGATCCTGCATGGAGTCCTTGGCGCGGCTTATGGCGGAGAGCACCTGCCTGGGCTGAAATACCTTATCATCTACATTAAGATCCTTCATCACGCGCTTCAGAATGGAGGCGGAATCGGAGCTGTCATATATGGCAAAGTCCCGGGGTATGCCCGCCGCTTCACCGCTGCGCCGCAGGATGCGAACACAGGCGGAGTGAAAGGTCTGCGCCCATATGTCCCCAGCCGCTGCGCCCAGCTTGGCCTCAAGTCTGGACTTTAATTCCCCGGCCGCTTTATTCGTAAATGTTATGGCGAGAATCTGCCACGGAGCCGCAGGTTCCACGGCACACAAAGCACGCAGATCATCTGGGACACAGCCGCCTGAGGCAGCGCACGATTCCAGACGGAAAAGCTGCTCCTCTGTCACAGTGTCCGGGACCTCATCGGTGTCCGACGCCCGTCCATATCGGATGATGTTTGCTATGCGATTTATCAGCACCGTGGTCTTGCCGCTGCCAGCCCCTGCCAGGAGCAGCAGCGGACCCTCCGTACACATGACGGCCTTACGCTGCATGGGATTCAGATTGCTGAATTCATTTTCTATGAGCTTCCGGCGTGCTGCCGCGAAGCGCCTTTTAAGCTCTGCGCTGTCCATAATTTCGGATCTCCCCTGTACATGTAGCGTCAATATACCTGAAACCGCGCTGACCGGCGTCCCAACGCCCAAAGCCCGGGGTTTTTCTCCAATTCAGGTAAATCATGATTTCGTTTGCCGTTTACCACCCACAAAAGAGCGCGCCGCAAAAACGGACGCCCCTCCGTTTTATGCAGCGCGCCCAGGTGTCCTGCCGGCACTCAGGCGGCATTATCCAAAATGAAATTCTGGACGACAATTCCGCGAAGCATAATGAATTTCACGTACTCCGGGCCAAAGTACTCCACCGCCGGTTCATAGCCCGCGTCGGCTATGTCCTGATCCGTTACAGACAGATTCTCCTTCTCAGCTATGGCCTGAACCGCAAGGCACATGAGGGCATCGTCGTGAATTGCCTCTGAGGCCGCCTCCAGGTACTGCTCCTGACTCTCATAATTTAAGGCATAGGCAAGATACGCATCTGTCGGCCAGCCATAGGAGGCCGCCTCCGCAGCCACGCTTTTTAAATACACCATCTCCATGGCCTCTATGACCTGATCAGGGATCTCTTCGCACTGTGCCTGTCCCAGTATGTCGTTCACAAACTCCTCCTTCTGAGCCTCAACAAGCCGTTCCTCAACAAACGCTATCAGAGCCTCGCTGCTGTCAAAGCCTGCCTCAACGGCGAAGGCGTCGTCCAAGTCCCGCTCCAGCACGTCGCCCTGTATGTAGTTTATCGTGATGTTGAACACGGCGTCCCTGCCGGCCAGATCGGGGTTACTCTGATAGGAATCCGGGAACGTCACCTCAATGTCAAAGTTCTCACCCGGCATGTGGCCTATGAGCTGCTCAAGAAAGTCATCTATGAACTGGTCAACGCCAATGGTCACGGTCTGCCCGCTGCCGCCGGTGCTTCCACCCTGGAACGCCTCGCCATCCATGTAGCCCGTGTAGTCAATGTTTATGGTGTCCCCGTCCTCAACTGCGCGATCAGTCACCTGCTCGTACAGGGGATATTGCGAGAGAAACGACGTTACAACCAGGTCAATATCCTCCTCCGACGCCGTCAGAGTCTCAGGGGGGAGAACTACGCCCTTATACTCCGGAAGCGTCACAAACTCAGACGCGGTAATGCCGGAGAAAAACCCGCGCTCATCCACAAGACCGTCCAGCGGAAACGCGGCAACCCCTGTCAGCTCTTCAATGTCCTCAGTACCATCGGAGGCATCTCCGCCCGCAGCGTCTCCAGCGCCATCCTCTGCGCCGGAAGCATCAGGCTCGCCGTCGCCCTCCGCGACGGTCTGCCCCTGGCAGCCGGCAATGGCCAGAACAAGGCACAGCGCCAGCAGTATACTTATTAGGCTCCTATTCATGATATCTACCCCTCAGAACATGTTTTTTTGCGGAGACCGGCTGCAGACCGGTTTCCAACTTAAGCGTAAAATCGTGAGGCTTTGGGTAAATGGATCTCTGCGCGTTCAAAACCTCAGGTATTATACTTCAAACCAGCCAACATAATGTGAACTTTTTATGAACAGAACTATATTTCGACATTTTTTCAACATGTGCAGTCCACAGAAAAAAACTCCGGGAGATTTAAGGAATCTGTTGACAAGTGGCTATGAGACGTGATATACTTGAGCCAGAATTTGTGGATAGAGTACAAAAAGCGCCGATGCGGCCCCGGCTGATGTTCAGCATTTATTGCATTGGGGCTGCGCCAGGGGTTGCCGTCGGCAGGTCCGGATCTCCGGGACTTATCCCCGGGTGCATCGTCAGGCAGCGGCTTGGAGGGATGACGTGAAGGATATAGTTTCCATTGGGGAGGTTCTGATTGACCTCACACAGGACGGCGTCAGCGCCGGCGGAGTCCCGAAATTTCTGGCTAATCCGGGGGGAGCTCCGGCAAATCTGGCCGTCGCTGCGTCAAAGCTGGGTGCGGATGTGGCGTTCATCGGTAAGGTCGGAGCGGACAGCTTCGGGTCCTACCTGAGGAATGTCCTGCGGGAGAACGGTGTTGATGTTTCGGGCGTCAGCACGGATGCGAGCGCACCTACGACTATGGCAGTTGTTTCCGTGGATGCCGCAGGGGAGAGGAGCTTCTCCTTCTACAGAGACGCCTCAGCGGATGTTAGACTGACTGTTGAGGAACTGCCGATAGAGTTACTTGAGAATACCCGCTTCCTGCATTTCGGAAGCGTGAGCCTTACAACGGACCCGGCCAGAAGAGCGACGCTCCACGCCGCCTCCGTTGCCCGCAAGGCCGGAGCGCTGGTCAGCTATGATCCTAATTACAGGGCCAGCCTCTGGAGCAGCGAGGAGCTTGCCGTCAGGGAGATGAGGGCAGCTCTGGAATGTGCCGATGTGGTCAAGCTCTCCGATGAGGAGCTGCCGCTGCTTACCGGCGAGAGCGATCCTGTGTCCGGAGCCTCCCGCATGCATGATCTGGGCGTGAGTCTTGTTTTTGTGACGCTGGGCGCCAGGGGAGCTTTTTTCAGTCTGCGCGGCAGAACTGGGACTGTTCCCGGCGTACCATGCCAGGTGGCAGATACAAACGGTGCGGGTGACACGTTCTTCGGCGCTGTGCTGTCAAAGCTTGCCGGGAGGGATACGGAGGAGCTGACAGTGCAGGAGCTTGCCGGGATAACGGCCTTCGCAAATCGTGCGGCGAGCCTGACGACAAGCCGTCACGGAGCCATACCGGCGATGCCCACCCTATCAGAGATGGGCGAATAACAATGTAAAACGCGCAGCCCCGCCTACTCCACAACACACAATAGACGGAGGCGCGTTAAAAAAAGGAGGTAATGAACAAACCACTGGCTCGTGGTGCGGCAGCGTGGAGACCTGTCGTAATGCGGTTCCATCACATCATGGATGGACGCGAGGCTGCCCATTGTGAATACAGAGCAGTCAGAGCCAAGAAACTATGGCAGGATTGAAGCTTGTAAACATCAAGAAGGTCTACCCGTTCAATGGCGACGACGCCAAAAAGGCAAAGAAGAAACCCAAGAAGGGTGAGGAGCCTGCGGAGGAGAAGAAGGTCAATCTTCAGATCACCGATCAGGGCGTCGTGGCCGTGCAGCAGTTCTCTCTGGACGTGAAGGACAAGGAGTTCATCGTTCTGGTCGGGCCGTCCGGCTGTGGAAAGTCCACCACCCTTCGTATGATCGCTGGCCTTGAGGAGATAAGCGAGGGTGAGCTTTACATAGGCGACAAGCTCGTGAACGACGTTCCGCCGAAAGACCGCGATATCGCAATGGTCTTCCAGAACTACGCTTTGTATCCGCACATGACTGTCTATGACAACCTCGCTTTCGCCCTTAAGCTCAGACACACACCTAAGGACGAGATCGACAGGAAGGTCAAAGAGGCAGCAGAGATTCTGGACATCACTCAGTACCTTGGCCGTAAGCCGAAGGCTCTGTCCGGCGGTCAGCGGCAGCGTGTCGCTATCGGACGTGCTATCGTCCGTGATCCGCAGGTCATGC
>CAYPMJ010000112.1:0-6716 GCA_964411785.1 uncultured Oscillospiraceae bacterium | reverse complement strand
CGGTGCTGCCTCCGGTGCTGACGCCTGTGCTGCTGCCGGTACTGCCGCCGGTTTCGTCTCCGGTTTCATCTCCGGATTCTTCATCCTTCGGCTCATCCTCCGCCTCCTTGGCGGGGATTGCGATCTCCCGGTCGAACCGGGCGAGGATTGTGGCCGCCTGGGCGCGTGTGGCGCACCCAGCGCTGTCAAGGGTTGTGGAGGTGGTGCCGGTGATGAGGCCAGATGCGTTGGCCCACTCCATCGCGTCCAGAGCGTATGTGCTGATGCCGTCAGCGTCGCTGTAGCTGGACAGATCCGCCGTGGCGCTCACGTCATATCCCTTGTACTTTGCGTAGCGGTACAGGATCGTCGCCAGCTGCTCACGTCTTACAGGGTCATCAGGGCCGAATCTGTCGTCGCCATAGCCCGAGACAATGCCGTTATCGGCAGCCCACTCAATGGGGTCGCTGTACCACAGGCCCGACGCGACGTCGGTGAAGGTCCCATAGGTTGTGACCTCGGGGGATCCGTCCAGCCGGTACAGAATCGTGACGGCCATGGCGCGTGTAGTCGTCGACGAGGGCTCAAATGTGGTGTTCGTTGTGCCCACCATAAGCCCGTTGTCGTAGGCGTACTTCACGTCGTCGTGAAACCAGTCCGACTCCTTCACGTCGGTGAACGGAAGGTCGTCCTCCGCCGCCAATGCGCTGAGCGGCAGCACCCCCAGCACCATCATAAGTGCAAGGAGCAGGGACAAGGTGCGTTTTCGTAGTGACATACTTTTTACCTCCTGAAATAATGATTTTACAAAAAAGTGTACTTTTTTGTAAGTAGTTTTGGACTCTTTTCGACGGTCGTTGGGAGGCAAATTTTTGTTGAAAATAGTGTTGCAAAATGGGTTGGTTCATGGTAGAATTGTGGATAATGAAGTGTATGCAAGCATTTGCGAAAAAGTACACTTTTTCGCAAGACATGATGGGCGGGGAAGGCGGAGTTTTCGCTTCTCCGCCCTGCGGTTTTAAGCGGATATGGCGGCATGAGAAAAAGATGGAGGAAACCCTGGCAAGCCAGAGTTTCCTCCATCTTTTAAGGTAATACACTTAAGCGTGGAAATATGCCGCAGCCATGGCGGGGCAGTAAATGCTGTCTATCCCACCCGCTCGCGTATGAGGCCGGAGCGGTAGGCGTCAATAAGGCAGCGGAGGTCCTTGATGGTGGCGGCCCTCTCGCGGCCAACGTCGGTGTCCTTTATGAGGATGCGGGAGGGGGCGGAGTATATCTTCTCGCTGTGGCTGAGTATGTCCTCGTCCTCGCGGATGGCCTTTTCGGCGCTCTCAAAGGGCTGATGGGTGCGCAGGGTCATGCCGTGGCTGTTGAAGACCAGGGTGTAGCCTGCGATACCTGTCCTGGCGTGGTACGCGCGGCAGAAGCCGCCGTCAATTACGATGAGCTTTCCGCCGCCCTTTACAGGGTTCTCGCCCTCCACGGCCCGCACAGGCACATGGCCGTTTATTACCCGGCTTGCGGGGTCGTCAAGTCCAAACTCTGTCAGAATCTTCTCAACAGCCGCAGGGTCGTTTACACAGGTGTAATACGGGTTTTTTACCTCCCTGTGCGTCTCCGGGTCGGCGATGTAAAGTCTCTCAAACGTGGTCATGGCGCTGCGCCCATAGATGGGGGAGAGGGAGCCGCACCACAGGTACCACAGGAAGTCCTGACCGGCCTGGCGCTCAGCAGAGCCCTCAGGGGCGAAATAGCCCTCCCTGGCTCTGCTGTCGCAGTAATCAAAGAGCGCCTTTCCGCTGTATGACACGCCGTTGAAGGTCACCTCCGCCAGCTCGCCGTCCTCAGTCATCGGCACAGCTCCGTGGTACAGAAGATTCCCGTTAAAGCAGGTGTAGACAGCGCCCTGGGCATAGAGGAACCGGATGTGCCTCTGAAGCCTCTCGCTCTCCCGGAAACCACGTATGAGGTCGCGCAGCACAGCGGACTCCTCCGGGCTGAAGGCGGAGGGATTTTCAGGGTCGACGGTCGGAAAGCTTGTGTCCTGCATCGGATATCGCTTCCCGCCGCACAAAACTGTCCCTTCGGAGTAATCTATCCTGTTTATATAGTCCCTGCCGTCCATTTTAAAATCCGGGTTCCGGGCGATCACCTGTGCCTCCGCCTTGAAGAGCATGATGGCGACGGCCTTGTGCATCCTGGCTGAATTCCGCCACTCAGAGCCGCCGCGGGCCTCGTCCTTTGGCCGCCAGAGAGTCATGTGGTCCTGGGCGTAGACGCGCTCGGCCATAAGATCCAGTGTCCTGAGACTTATGCCATAGCCTGTCTCAAGCACGTCAAGGTTATTGTAGGCGAGGGTGGTCTTGAGAACGGTGAGTATGCACACGGGACTTCCGGCGGCTGCACCCATCCAGACGACGTCGTGATTCCCCCATTGAAAGTCCACATCGCCGAATTCGATGAGCGTGTCAAGTATCTGATCCGGTCTCGGCCCGCGGTCAAAGAGGTCGCCCACAATATGCAGTCTGTCAACCGCCAGGCGCTTTATCACCTGGCAGAGCCTGGTTATATAGGCGTCGGCTCTGTCGTTGCGGATGATGCTCTCCACTATCTCGTTGTAATACGCCTCCTTGTCGTGATCCTCAAAGTGCGCGTGGAGGAGCTCGTCGATTATGTGGCCGCAGTTTTCCGGCAGGATCTTACGCACATGGGCGCGGGTGTGCTTGCTTGAGACGAGTCTGCACAGCTTTATCAGCCTGTGGAGTGTGACTCCGTACCAGCTGTGCAGGTCCTTTTCACGGGTTTTAAGCTCCGGGAGCTTCTGAGCGGGGTAATATATAAGCGTCGCAAGATCAGCGCGCTCCGAAGCCGGGACGGTGTCGGCGAAGAGCAGGTCAATTTTTTCCCGTATGACGCCTGAACAGCTGTTCAGAATGTGTATGAACGCCTCATTTTCCCCGTGCAGGTCGCTCATGAAGTGCTCTGTTCCCTTTGGGAGACGCAGCAGCGCCTCGATGCGGATTATCTCGCTTGCCGCTGCGGCAACAGTGGGGTATTTCTCTGAGAGAAGACGCATATAGCGAAGATGCTCATCAGGGGAGAGAGATTTCTGTGTTTGCATGGCTGGCCGCCCTCCTTCATAATACATTTTACATGTGGGCGATTCCGGGCTTTGCCGCTCACCTGACAATGCCATTATACACCACTTCCAGCCGGGACGCAATTTATTTTCCGGGCAACTGATACATGTGGGCAGGGCCGGCGTTTTAAATCAGCCGGCGTCTTAAATTATGGGCTCATGCTATGCATTATATCCGTGCCTTGCATCGTGCCGGCAGGGGTGGGCTGGGAGCGCGGGCGAGGCGTCCGGAGGGCGTAGGCGGGACGATGGTGCGGATCAGGAGAAAAGTATTGCGTTTTTCCACGTTTCGTGGTAGAGTGAGCTTGAATCAAGGCGTGGGACGTAATGCTGACGATTTTAAGAGTAACGCAAAAAGGAGAGCAGACGAATGATACCAGAGGAGATTGTCCGCGAGGTACTTAAGAAAGCAGTATCTACCGGCGCGGACTACGCGGAGCTGTTCGCGGAAAACACCGGGAATCACGCGATTCACATGATCTCGGGACAGGTGGACAGCATAGAGGACAACGTTGTTGCCGGAGCTGCGGTCCGGGTGTATAAGGGACTGCGGAGCGTTATGGCGACGACAGTGGACACCACGAGGACAGGACTTCTGCGATGCGCGGAGAAGGCTGCCCAGGCGCTTGGCGAGGGGAACGGGACGCTGGAGATCGTGCTGCATGAGAGACTTTTCGGCGACATACACCCTGTGAAGGTTTGCCCGTCAAGCGTGTCCACGAGGGAGAAGACGGACCTTCTGAGGGAGGCTGCCTTTGCAGCGAAGGAATACAGCCCTGAGATTGTCCAGGTGGAGGGGACCTTCCTTGATGTGGATCACCGCATATTCATAGCCTCCACAGAGGGACTGTACGCGCAGGACAGGCAGATAAGGACAAGGCTTATGATCTCAGCGGTGGCGGAGAAGAACGGCGAGACGCAGACCGGCGCGTGCCGCCCCGGCCGGCGGATGGGAATGGAGATGTTTGAGACAATAAGTCCCAGAGAGACCGGCATTCACGCCGCGCGCCAGGCGGTGACGATGGCGGGCGCGGGGTACTGTCCCGCCGGAGTGATGCCCGTTGCGATTGAAAAC
The DNA here is from genome assembly GCA_964411785.1 of uncultured Oscillospiraceae bacterium. Classification (GTDB taxonomy): domain Bacteria; phylum Bacillota; class Clostridia; order Oscillospirales; family Oscillospiraceae; genus RUG626. The sequence goes on along the minus strand of CAYPMJ010000112.1, from coordinate 2,520 downwards.
GGCTTTGGAGGCGTAATATTCCATGAGGCCTGCGGACACTCCCTTGAGGCGACCGGAGTGGCCTACGGGCAGAGCCAGTTTACAGGCAAGCTTGGGCAGAAGATTGCGAACGAGAAGCTGACGGCCATCGACGACGGGACGATCCCCGGCGCGTGGGGCTCCATCAACATAGACGATGAGGGCACGCCGGCGCAGAAGAAGGTGCTCATAGAGAAGGGCGTCCTCAAAACATACATGATAGATAAATTCAATGGGCGCCGGATGGGCATGGCGTCCACCGGCTCATCCCGCCGGCAGAGCTATGGGTACACGCCCACATCGCGCATGACCAACACCTATATAGCTCCGGGGACCGACAGAAACGAGGACATCATATCCTCCATAGAATACGGACTGTACGCCAAGGAGATGGGAGGCGGATCCGTAAATACGGTGACGGGTGAGTTTAACTTCGCTGTGAACGAGGGGTATCTCATCCGGAACGGGAAGATCTGCGAGCCTGTCCGCGGCGCGAGCCTGGTGGGCAAGGGCAGCCAGATCATCCAGGACATTGACATGATAGGCACAGACCTTGACATGGGGCAGGGGATGTGCGGCTCTTCAAGCGGATCCATACCGACGAACGTGGGACAGCCGCTTATACGTGTGAGCTCCATAACAGTTGGCGGCAGATGAGGGGGAGTGTGAACATGGAATACAACGAGTTTAAAGAAGAAGTGATCCGTGATGCCAAGGCCGCTGGCCTTACGGATTATGAGCTGTACTATAACAGTGAGGAGAGCACTGAGGTTGAGGCTTTTCTGCATGAGATAAACGAGTTTACAAGCGGGCTTGAGGGCGGAGTGTGCTTCAGGTGCGTGTCAGGCGGGAAAATGGGCTATGCCTCCACGGAGCGGCTTGACAGCGAGTCTGCCGCGGAGATTGTCCGCAGGGCGATGGACAACGCATCATCGCTTGAGAGCGCCGAACCGGCGTTCCTTTGCAGCGGAGGCATGAGCTATGAGAAGGTGGAGCGGAAGCATGTGGAGCTGCCGTCGACAAAGGAACTGATATCCGCCGTACTGGACACGCAGGAGAAGCTCTACAGGACCGCGCCGCAGGTGTCGGACGGCAGTACGACAAGAGGCGTGAGCAGCACCAGACGCATTGCTATCTGCAACTCCCGCGGGCTGGACCTTAAGTACGAGTCGGACATGGTTGCCATGCTTGCCGCGCCGCTGGTGTCGGACGGCAAGGAGAGGGAGAGCGCCTATGAGCTGGAGATTGGAGATCTTGACAGCATTGACACCGACGATCTGACGAAGCGCGCCGTCGAGAAGGCCATGGACAAGCTCGGCGGGGATGCCGCGCCGACAGGGGCGTGGCCGGTGGTGTTCTCCCCGGAGGCCATGAGAAGTCTGCTGGGCACGTTCAGCGCAGTCTTCTCCGCGGAGAACACACAGAAGGGACTTTCACGCCTTGCGGGCAGGGAGGGGACGGCTGTCGCTGCCGATATGGTGACGATTGTGGACGATCCGTTCTGCGAGGCCACGCCGATGCCCATGCCGTTTGACGCTGAGGGGTGCCCGACGAGAAGGAAGAACGTCGTCGAGAACGGCGTTCTGAAGACGCTGCTCCACAATATGAAGACTGCTGCGAAGGCGGGACTTGAGACAACAGGCAACGCCTCAAAAAGCGGCTATAAGGCGCCAATACAGGTGAGGCCCTTCAGCTTCTATATCAAGGCCGGAACCATGACGGAGGAGGAGCTTCTCCGTGAGGCAGGAGACGGGGTGTTTATCGACTCGCTGGGTGGCCTGCATGCCGGGGCCAATGCGGTCACAGGCGATTTTTCGCTTCAGAGCGCAGGGTTCCTCATTGAGGGAGGGAAGAAGACAAGACCCGTCAAGTCCTTCACCGTGGCGGGGAACTTTTACGACCTTCTGAACCACATAACGGGGCTCTCCGATGAGGTGAGATTCCCGGGAGCCTCAGGCAATCCCGCGTTCGGCTCCCCATGCGTGCTGGTGCAGGGACTAACCGTGGCGGGGAAGAAAAAAGAGCGGGTCTGAATGCCCGCGGACAGGTCCATATAGCAGTAAAAATTCCGGGACAGCAAGAAAGCCTGTCCCGGAATTTTCAGCGTTTTTTGCCTTTATCGCACGTGAAGCCTGAACACCGTCGTCTGGTCGAACTGCTCTCCCGCCCTGAGAATGCAGGGGGAGTCCTTCTCGCTGTTGATGCTGTTCGGCTCAAACTGCGTCTCAAAGCAGATGCCCTTTCTGAAGCCGAGCTCTCCGCCCTTACCGGGACGGGGTGTGAGCATGTTTGAGGTGTAGACCTGCACCTCGGGCAGATGTGTTGAGACAACAAGCTCCAGACCGTTCTCCGGGTTATAGAGCTTTACCTGGTCGCTCTCGCCGGAGAGGACAAAGGAGTGGTCAATGCCTCCGGCAAGCTTGAGCTGCGGGCAGTCCAGATTCAGCCTGTCGCCAAGCCGCGTCTCCTTCCGGAAATCAAACGGGGTGTCATCCACCGGCA
>CAYPMJ010000111.1:0-6760 GCA_964411785.1 uncultured Oscillospiraceae bacterium | reverse complement strand
CTGGAAGCTGAAGGACGGGTCTTACACGGAAACTGCTCCTGTGTACGCCGATGGGGTGACGTACGAAAGCAAGAAGTATTATAAGTACGATTCGGAGAATGAAAAGTATGATGAGTATACCGGGGAAGTAGAAAACTATACTGGTGATCCTGAGCTTTACTGCAAGGTGAAGACAGAGACTGGGGAAACGGCGACTGTGGATGAGGGCGGATCTAATGCAGAGTACGTCCTCTACACAGGGTATCTGTATGAGAGCCTTACGACAAAGTACAGCAAGACTGAGAAGGCTGAGGTGAAAAATAGTTCTACCGAGAATGTTTCGCTGGAAGGCACCGTGGGGGCTGATGGCGTTTTGCGCTTTGAGGGGCTCTCCGCGGGGACGTATACGATTACGGAGACAAAGGCGCCGGAGGGGTACACGGCGGTAAGTCCCATAACCGTGGTTATTACATGTGATCTCCCGGAAGAGGAGAGCACAAGCATGGAGTGCAACTGGACGTACACGGTGAACGGGAAAACATATGATGCCTCAAGCGAGGACGGGATTTTGGAGATTACGGTTGTAAACTCCAAGACCGGGACGATTCCGGAGACCGGAGGCATAGGGACGACGATCTTCTATATTGTGGGGTCGGTTCTTGTGGCCGGGGCGGCGATATTGCTCATTGCGAAAAAGAGAATGGGCGGACCTGAGGAATGAGCGGAGTGCTCTTAGCTTCCTTAGGTGCGGGAGCGCTTCATGAAGAGAGGTAGTCTTTCCACTGTAATACTGGTCATTGTCTTTCTTGTGGGGCTTGCGGTGCTGCTCTATCCCACGGTTTCGGACTGGTGGAACAGCCGGGCGCAGAGCAGGGCCATTGTAAACTACGAGTCCAAGGTGACGGACCTGACGTACGATGAGTACGAGTCTGAGTTTGAGGAAGCTGAACGCTACAATGGGGAGCTTTCGAAGCTCTCAGCGCCGCTTCTTGATTACGGCGAGGTGGAGGGCTATGAGGATATCCTGGACGTGGCCGGGAATGGGATAATGGGGTATATAAGCATCCCCCGGATAAACATCCGGCTCCCTATATATCACGGCACATCTGAGGCAGTGCTCAGCGTCGCCGTGGGGCACCTTGAGGGCACGTCACTGCCGGTGGGGGGCGAGGGCACACACTGCGTACTCTCAGCTCACCGGGGACTTCCCAGCGCAAGGCTCTTTACGAATCTTGACAAGCTGGAGGTGGGCGACACCTTCACAATTACCGTGCTTGACACCGTCCTCACCTACGAGGTGGACCAGATCCGCATCGTGGAGCCAAATGAGGTGGGGGAGCTTAGCATATTGGAGGGACAGGACTATGTGACGCTCCTGACCTGCACGCCCTACGGCGTCAACACCCAGCGCCTTCTGGTGCGCGGCCACAGGATTGAGAACGCCGAGAGCAGTGATGTGGTTATCCGGAACGAGGCCTTCGAGCTTGATTCCACAATGCTCGCTCCGCTCGTTGCGGCGCCGATGCTTGTTGTACTGCTCATAGTCCTGCTTGTTAAGGACCGGAGGCCAAAGCGAAAACGCGGAAGGCATGTGAAAAGCGGAAGGGGGAAGAAAGGGACAAATGAATAAAGTGATAAAGGCCGTCGCGGGAATCACCGTCGTACTGACGCTTGCCGTTATGTGTCTCTTCTCGTCGGGCGCGTCGGCCCTCGCCCTTGAGGATACCGTTGAGACCGGCTCCATCACCGTCTCCCTCCCCAGCGGGGAGACAGACGGAACGGAGCTTACCATCTTTCACGTGGCGGATCTTGCGGCATCTGGCGAAAATAACGCGGAGTATGAATATGTCCTCACCGATGACTTTTCAGCAAGCGGCGTGAACCTTGAAGATCCGGACCTCACGGCGGCCGGTGCGCTTTCAGATTATGCGTCTGCAAAGGGGATTGTAGGCGTCTCAAAGGAGCTTTGTGAGGACGGCTCCGTAACCTTTGAGGGTCTTCCCCTAGGGCTATACTTAGTAGTTGAGACGGCGGTGTCTTCCCAGGGGAGCGTCATGAGTCCGTTCCTTGTGGGTGTACCGGGCGTCGGTGCGGACGGAAGTCCGGTGTACCACGTTGACGCGACGCCGAAGGTTGAGGCCTATGAGCTTATTGACGTTACCGTAAGGAAGGTGTGGAATGACGGGGGCGATGAAGAGTCAAGGCCGGACTTTGTAGACGTTGTGCTCTATGACGGCGACAAAGCCGTGGACGAAGCCAGGCTGAGTGATGAAAATAAGTGGATTTACACCTGGACCGGCCTTCCCAAGAGCTATGACTACCGAGTGGAGGAGGAGCTTGAGCGCACCGCCGGCTATGTGGCTTCCGTGAGCCAGAACGGGTATACATTCACCGTAACAAATACGCCAAAGCTTGTCCAGAGCGGACAGTTGAACTGGCCCATTCCGGTGCTTGCTGTCTGCGGCCTTTTGCTCTTCGCTGCAGGCTGGGGAATCATGTATATAAAGGGTAAGCGTGATGCTTAAGAAGACAGCGCTCTTTCTCATGTGCATGGGGTGCGTCATGCTTGCTGCGGCGATGGCCCTTCTTGTGTTTAACTTAAGTGAGGACAAGGAGGCGGGACAGGCGGCGGAGAAAATTCTCCCCTCGGTCATCTCAGCTTCCGGGCTTGAGCCTCGGGATGAGACTGAGCCGGATGAGGACGCGAGCGATGATGGCTATGATGGCTTTGAGGCCGAGCCTTATGAGGTCAGCTCTGATATGACGGTTGTGGAGATCGACGGCTACGGGTACATAGGGTATCTCTCCATACCGGCTCTGGGACTTGAGCTTCCCATAATGAGCGAGTGGGACTATAGCCGCCTTAAGATGGCCCCCTGCCGCTACACGGGCTCAGTGAAGACCGGCGACCTTGTAATCTGCGGCCACAACTACACTGAGCACTTCGGCTCGCTTAAAAGTCTGCTCCCTGGGGACGATGTTTACTTCACCGACATGGACGGGGAGATGATGAGCTTTGAGGTGGTGACCGTTGAGATCCTAAAGCCCACCGAGATTTCTGAGATGATTGAGAGCGGCTACGACCTCACCCTCTTTACCTGTACCTACGGCGGAGCAAAGCGCGTGACTGTGAGGTGCCAGGAAGTGGCATGTACAGCTGCGGCGTAAGGCGGGGATGCTTTAAAGATGCTATAAAATGGTACACATTAAAGCGTGCTAAGAGAGAAAGATGTGCGCTTAGACTTAAAGGACGCCTTGGAAAGCCTTGAGGAAAAAGCGGGGACGGGAAGTCCCCCACAGGCATTAAGAAAGCTGACGGGAAAGTCATTTAAATGACGTTTTCGTCAGTTTTTTTATTTACCTGTGAAAGAAAGCTCATAAAGGTAAATAAAGTGCCCTGCCCTGCTTCTTTAAGGGCGCGGGCAGGGGTAACAGAAATGTCCATGGGAAGTATGCTTTATTTCCGGTGGCGCTCGTGCGGCATGGACATTTATTCATATTAAGTTCCCTGATTTGCCCTTCTGGACCTTTCGCATCGTCAAATATTTATAAACAATCAACAAAACCAGTTGAAAAATTTTCGATAATGTGCGAGAATAGGGTAAACTAAGAGCAACAACAAGGAGGAGCGATCCTGAAATGAAGCTGCTGTCTGTAGCAGTTCCCTGCTATAACTCAGAAAACTATATGCGCCACTGTGTCAATACGCTGCTCCCGGGCGGGGAGGATATTGAGATACTTATCGTGGACGACGGCTCCACGGATAAGACAGGGGCAATCGCAGATGAACTGGAGCGGGAGCACAAGGGGGTAGTCCGCGCTGTCCATCAGGCAAACGCCGGCCACGGGGGCGCGGTGCTGACGGGACTTAAGAACGCCACAGGGCGGTACTTTAAGGTTGTGGACAGCGACGATTGGGTGAGTATCCCTGCGCTTAAAAAGGTTCTTGACACCATAAGAAATTTTGTGGATACTAAGACAGTGGTGGATCTGCTTGTCAGCAATTATATATATGATAAGGCAGGAGCAGTAAGAAAAAAGACGATAAGGTACCGCGGCGCCCTTCCTGAGGGCAGAGTTGTAACATGGAGCGAGACGGGGAACTTCCATAAGGGCCAGTACATGCTGATGCACTCGCTTATATACAGAACGGACCTTCTTCGCGCGAGCGGCCTCTCCCTTCCCCAGCACACCTTTTACGTTGATAACCTCTACGCCTATACCCCGCTTGCGTCGGTGCGCACGATATACTACCTGAATGTGGATCTGTACCATTACGCCATAGGGCGGGAGGATCAGTCCGTTCAGGAGAAAGTCCTTATAAGCAGAGTGGATCAGCAGCTGAGAGTCAATCGCCTCATGCTTGAGCAGGTGGATCTTGAGCATGTCCCGATAAAGCGCCAGCGGGACTACATGTTAAACTACCTTGAGATTGTGACCGCGATCTCGTCTGTCATCCTCATCCGCTCCGGCACTCCTGAGGCGCTGGAGAAGAAGGAGGACCTGTGGCGGCACATACGGCTCCGGTACCCGTGGGTCTACTCAAAGCTGCGCCGGCGCATCATGGGGACGTTTCTGAACCTGCCGGGGAAGCCGGGAAGGAAGCTCTGTTCACTCACCTATCAGGTGAGCCGGAAAATTTTCGGATTTAATTAAGGGTGCAAAGCAGGATGGCAAAATATGATTACCTCATTGTAGGCGCGGGCCTCTTCGGAAGCGTGTTCGCTCAGCAGGCCGTGGAGAGGGGAAAGCGCTGCCTCGTTATTGACAGGCGTGACCATGTGGGCGGAAACGTGCACTGTGAGGAGATAGAGGGTATAACCGTGCACAAGTACGGCGCACATATTTTTCACACCTCCGACAGGGAGGTGTGGGAGTATGTGAACAGGTTTTCGGAGTTTAACAGCTTCGTAAACTCGCCCATAGCCATATATAAGGGGGAAATATATAATCTCCCCTTCAATATGAACACGTTCTCAAGGCTCTGGAACATAAGAACGCCCGCCGAGGCGAAGGAGAAGATAAGCCGGCAGATAGCGGAGCTGAATATAGATGAGCCAGGAAACCTTGAGGAGCAGGCGCTGCACCTTGTGGGGCGGGACGTCTATGAGAAGCTGGTGAAGGGCTATACGGAGAAGCAGTGGGGCAGACCGTGCAGCGAGCTTCCGGCCTTTATAATACGCCGCCTTCCGCTGAGATTTACATATGACAACAACTATTTTTCCGACAGATGGCAGGGCATACCCCTTCAAGGCTATGACGGCATAGTAAACGCCATGCTAAGCGGCTGCGACGTACTTCTTGGAACTGAGTACTCCGATTTCATAAAGGCAAATCCCGATGCGGCGGAGCGCACAGTGTACACGGGCATGCTGGACGAATTTTTCAATTTCCGGCTCGGCATGCTGGAGTACAGAACGGTGTCCTTTGAGACTGAGGTGCTGGACATGCCAAACTACCAGGGGAACGCGGTGGTAAATTATACGGACGCCGAGGTCCCCTGGACCAGGATAATAGAGCACAAGCACTTTCTCTATGGGACGCAGCCTGAGACTGTGATAAGCCGGGAGTACCCCGCTGAGTGGAGGCCGGGACTTGAGCCCTATTACCCGGTGAACGATGAGAAGAACCAGACGCTTCTAAGCGCCTATGAGGAGCTGGCGCGCGGGAGACCCGATGTCATATTCGGAGGGAGGCTTGGAAGCTACAGGTATTATGATATGGACAAGGTCATCCGGGCCGCGCTGGAGTGCGCCAGAGCGGAACTCGGAGGTTGACAGGGTAGGCGAATGAAAGTATAATTTAAAGGGAGGGAGCTTTAGACCGATGAGTCAGGGAAATGCGGGCACAGTGAACTACAAATGCAAAAATAAGGGCTCAGGGCTGGTGCTTCAGGCGAAGGTGTCCGGCCCGGACGGGGTGAACCTGGAGGAGATTCAGCAGTTCATGGCGGCCACGCCGCCGGGCTTTCTGACGGCGACGAATATTAAAAGGGACATGGTTGAATATACCGGCCCTAGTGGGATACCGCTGGCAGATCGGCTGAGGCAGCCGCTTTCACAGTACGAATTTTACTTTATTTCGGCACAGCTGGCAGACGCGGTGCTGGCCATAAGGCGCGGGGGACTTTACCTGCGGAACCTGGTGCTGAACCCGAACTATATTTACATAAATGAGAATACGCGGGAGCTCAGACTGGTCTATCTGCCGCTTATATCAAATCAAGCGCCGCCGGACATGCGCGGGCTCATTCTGGCGATCGCGGCCATGCTGCCCCAGGAGAGCTGCCCTGCGCGATTCGTGGAGCTGTTGCAGAATATAGATCCGTGCGACGCGGACGCGGTCATGAGCTTCATAGCAGGTGAGGAGCCGTATCTGGCTGAGCAGCTGGGAGCCCGCAGCGGCGTGCAGTATGGAGCCGCGTACAACCAGGGACAGGGCTCATCCTATGCCCAGCAGCCGGAGGACCCCCAGCAGTACGGCAAAACGGAGCCCATAAGCTGGCTCTCGGCGCAGTATGGCGGCGCGGTGTACCCCGGGTACGAGCCGCAGCCGCAGTACGAGACTCCGCAGTACGCTGAGCCATCAGTGCAGCAGTACGGCAATGCAGGGTATCAGCAGTACGAGGCGCAGCCGCAGTACGAAGCTCCGCAGTACGCTGAGCCTCCGGCGCAGCAGTATAGCAATGCAGGGTATCAGCAGTATGAGCCGCAGCCGCAGTACGAGGCTCCGCAGTACGCTGAGCCTCCGGCGCAGCAGTACGGCAATGCAGGGTATCAGC
>CAYPMJ010000110.1:0-6952 GCA_964411785.1 uncultured Oscillospiraceae bacterium | reverse complement strand
CCAGGGCGCTGGTGTTGTTTGAGTAGTTGCGATATGCGTTCATCGCGGTTATATTGTGCTGGATCCTCATTTCAATAAACTTCCTTTCTTAAATGAAATGTTCAGAGCTTATCTGGGCTTCCTCTTCAGGTCAGCTTTCAAGTCCTATATCCGGCTGACCGGAATGTCTGCGGCTTACAGCCGTGGCCTTTGGCATAAATCACAGACGCGGAAATTTATTTCAACCGGCCCGTCGGCCGGGAGAAATCTGAAGTTACCTGCGCCGTCCACACGGCGCTTATTTAATATTGTGGTGGTCTTTGGACGAGCCTCATAAACCAGGACATCCGAACGGCTCAGGGTTTTAATTAACTCCCCGAACGCCTGGGGTGAGGCTTTTATACATTTATACATCCTCGTGAGGCTGGCTGTCTTCTTAAAAGGTCTGTTTAAAAGGCTCCGTCGGCTCCTGCGTAGGACAGAGACGAATCTTTATTGTGTCGAACGGTGTCCCCGCGCTTATCTGCGGCCCTTGCTGAACCTGCTCTCCCGGTACGTGATTCACCGTCTCCCTCCTGCTCTGAGCGGCGAACCATTCTAAGAAAAGTATCCCTTGAAAAGCCGCAGCGTCTCCCGGCCTCCTCTGCGGTTATCTCCCCTGAGCGCCAGGCCCGGCGCAGCTCCTCAAAGCCATCCGGAACCGGGATCCGCTCGCGGCCAAAGCGGACGCCTCTGGCCTTCGCCGCCTCAACTGCCTCCGCGGTTCTCTGTCTGCGTTTCCTCTTCGCGGCGGCGTCCGCCACCGCTAAGAACATCTCAGAGAGAAAGGCCTCCATAAGCTCCCCGTCCCGGCATATCTCATCAAGCGGAATCATGGCGACAAGCTCCCGCGCAGTCTTCCTGGTGTCGCCAGAGTGCGCTGTTACCGCATTATCCTGCTCCACACAGGGCAGATCTGAATCGTCCGCTCCCTCAAGCCTCTTAAGCTGCCGGCGCAGAGCGCAGACCTCATCCTCCGCAACGCCCTGTTCCTCGAGCCTTGAAACAGCCTCGCCCATCTTCTTAAGTGCGTCTGCAAGAACTTCCGTCCCGCTCTCCGTCGCTCTTTCATTTACACACAGCATAGGAGACATCTTCCCTCCTTAAGGCCTCTCTGGCTCGTATCGTAAACTATACTTTCTGAGGCAATGCTGGGACGTCGGTCCAGAAAAATTTTTTCGCTCAAGGTATAAACTTTTTCAGAGAAAGACCGATAATAATTGTGTAAAGGCAAAGACAAAGTCCTCCTCTGACGGCGTGCAGAGAGCATCGCAGAAAGTATGATTTGAGCGACGAGCTGAAGATGAAATATAAAGCAAGGTACTAAAGGGGTGAGCTTCCCAGGTACCTTGCTTTATGCTATGTATATATAATTATCTTTCCTTTGTGCTGCGCCGGCACATGCAAAAGGGCCCCGGGCCATTTATGGCCCGGGGTCCTTAGCTTATGGTGTCAGACGGACGCTCTTTGATCTCTTCTTTAAGGCGCTCTGGCTGCGCTAGTCTACGAGCAGAAGCCGCATTGCGCCATATATCCCGGCGTCATTGCCAAGGACGGCAACGGCGATGGGTGTATTCCGGCAGGCGGGGAAGGCGGATTTTCTGAATACGGCGGTGACGCGCTCCACAAGAGGCTCCCCCACCCTTGAGACGCCTCCGCCCAGAAGGATGATCTCAGGGTCGACCACGTCGGCGACCGTTGCAAGGCCGCGCCCGAGATACCAGCAGAAGCGATCCACGATCTCCCCGGCTAGCTCATCCCCCCCAAGGGCGCGCTCCCAGATGACCTTGGAATTTAACTCCGGAGCGGCGCGAAGTGCGCTCTCCTTACAGGAGGATGAGAGGATGTCCCGCGCCAGGCGCACGCAGCCGTTAGCGGAGGCGTACTGCTCCAGGCACCCGCAGTTTCCGCAGTTGCATGGCCGCGTCTCTGAGGGCTCCACCGGGATATGTCCTATCTCCCCGCCCGCGCTGTGCGCACCGGAGAGTATTCTCCCGTTTACAATTATCCCGCCTCCGACGCCTGTACCCAGCGTCACCATCACAAGGCTTGCAGCGCCGCGGCCCCGGCCCATCCACTGCTCGCCCAGCGCGGCAATATTTGCGTCGTTCTCCACCCTGGCGGGAAGTCCCGTCAGCTCCAGAAGGCGCTCCGCCACGTGCTCCCCGTGCCAGCCGAGGTTCACAGCGCTGGCTGAGCCGTCGCCGGCCACAGGCCCCGGCACGCCAACGCCGATGCCCAGAAACCGCTCCGGCAAAGCGCCGCGTCTCTCCATGCATGAGAGCACAGACTTTGCTATGTCCGATACAATGTGTCTTCCCCCGTCTTCAGTCCTCGTGGGTATTTCCCACTTCTCCTCAAGCTCCCCGTCGGCCTTGAACAGCGCTATCTTGACTGTCGTACCGCCTATATCCACGCCAAAACCATAATCTCTCATTTTTCTCTCCCTGCACTTTTTTTCCGGCCCATCCGGCCGGCGCCGTGCCGGCCACTATTGTATGATAATCTGTGCTTTGATGTCAAGCCTGACAGATGAAAAGGCGCGGAAAGCATCTGCTGATTTAAGGCGATAATCGCCAAGCAGGGCCTTTTGCAATCGCTTTTTTCTTTGTGCCGCAATAGTGAGAGCTTTTCCGCAGCCTCTTGAAAAAACAGACAGAGTATGGTAGAATGCTTTTGAAAACTGATTTGTTGGCAGCTGGCCAACGGAAAGGAGGTCGCGTCTTGTCGATTACCCCTGACAATATGGTAAACAAGCGTCTTGCGGTGCTTATTGACGCGGACAATGTGCCGAGGGGCACTCTCAAGGGTATAATGGAAGAGATTGCGCTCTATGGAACGCCCACAATCAAGCGCATATACGGTGACTGGACAAGTCCCAACATCTCGGGGTGGAAGGCCGCGCTGCTTGAAAACGCCGTCGTGCCCATTCAGCAGTACAGCTACACCACAGGAAAGAACTCCACTGACTCCGCCATGATAATCGACGCGATGGACATTCTCTACACCGAGAGGGTCGACGGCTTTGTACTGGTGTCCAGCGACTCGGATTTTACGCGTCTTGCAATCAGACTCCGGGAGGCCGGGATGACCGTCATCGGCATCGGTGAAAAGAAGACACCCGGTCCCTTCATTGTCGCCTGCGACAAATTCATCTACATTGAAGTCATCCGCCAGCACGCGGCTGAGCTGAGCGCACCGCCCGAAGCCGAGGACACAGCGGGTTCTGAAAAGAAGAAGAGCCGCTCCAAGGGCGACCGCAGGACCGACAATGTGGAAAAGATGATAGCGGAATCCGTCGCGGATCTGTGCAGCCTCACGAGCGATGACGGAGGGTACGTGTTCATGGGAGAGCTTGGCAACCTCATACTGAAAAAGCAGCCGGATTTTGACTGCCGCAACTATGGCTTCAAGTCGCTCAGCGCCATGATAAAGTCGATGGACAGGTTTGAGGTGGAATTTCGTCCGACAACGGACCCGAACATCAAGCACCCTTACGTGCGCAACAGAGACGGCAGGGACTCATAGCCGATGAAGAGACGCAGAAGGGCCCTGCTTCTACTGCTCATTCTGCTGGTCTGCGCGGCGCTTGAGCTCTATGACAGCAACAACCGCCTTGTGACGGACAGCTTTACTGTGGGCGGGAGCCGTCTCCCGGACGCCTTTGAGGGCTTCAGAGTGGTTCAGCTGTCCGACCTTCACACGAAGCGCTTCGGCGACGGAAACAGCCGGCTTTTCAAGGCCGTGTCCGCGGAGGAACCGGATATCATCGTCATAACAGGGGACCTCATTGACGGCGACCGGGCTGAGGACTATGTGGCTGAGCTCTGCGGAGGTCTTACTGAAATTGCTCCTGTCTACTATGTATCGGGAAACCACGAGTGGGCCTCCGGCTGGACTATGGAGCTTTTCGCGCTTCTTGAAAGCTGCGGCGTCCGCGTTCTGAGAAATGAATATCTCACGCTGCAGCGCGGGGACGACAGCATAGTTCTCGCCGGGGTCGACGATCCGAACGGGTTTTCCGACCAGAAGACCCCGCAGGAGCTCATGGGGGAGATACGCGATGAATACCCGGAGAGCTTTGTGCTGATGCTCTCCCACAGAAACACCGAGCTTCAGATGTGGTCGGAGCTGGGCGTCGATGTCGTCCTCTGCGGCCACGCCCACGGCGGACTTGTGCGGCTGCCCTTCACCGACGGCCTTGTTGCTCCGGGTCAGGGGCTCTTCCCGACCTGGACCAGCGGGATATACGCTGAGGGTGATACGCAGATGCTTGTCTCAAGGGGCCTTGGCAACACAAAGCATCTGCCGAGAGTGTTCAATAACCCGCAGGTTGTCAGCGTCACACTGTCGAAAACGATCTGAAAAAATGTCCGTGCCGCTTCCTTTGCCGCAAAAAATCAGACATAAAGCCCGTGGACATTTCTGTGCATCCGTGCAGGCTGCCCTGAGAGAAACGATGCACGGCGGAACTTGAATTTTTTGCTGTGAACGCGGCGCCTTCACAGTAATCTGAACGATTTATAGCATACTTCCCTCCCGGAACGCATATACTGATATGTATTACGTTTTCAAGGAGGTATTGGAGTGCGCGTTTTCAATGATGAGGGGGAGGCCGGCCGCGGCCGGGACGTTGACGACCTTATCTTCGGCGACACGAAGCCGACGCCCAGCGAGCGATAACGCTACATAACACATTCTGTACAAAAGGGACGAAAAAATATGATTGTCGAGTACGAGGATTACAAATTCAAATTGAACAGCCTGAGGCCTCAGCTGGATACGCTTCGCGGGGCATTGAAGCTCGACGAGGCTGAGGCTGAGATCTCATCTCTTGAGAAGGAGAGCGAGAGCGAGGGCTTCTGGAACGACCTTGCCCGCTCACAGAAGGTCCAGCAGAGGCTGAAGCAGCTCAGGACGAAATGCGAGAGCTTTCAAAGGCTCCGCGGCAGCTTTGATGACCTGGCGGCGCTGTGCGACATGGCGATTGAGGAGGACGACCCCTCCATGCTGCCTGAGATTGAGGCAGACTACAGGACATTTACGGAGAAGCTTGAGGAGGCGCGGCTTGCCACCATGCTCTCCGGCGAATACGACGCGTGCAACGCCATACTCTCCTTCCACGCCGGAGCCGGCGGTACGGAGGCCCAGGACTGGACCGAGATGCTGTATCGTATGTACACCCGCTGGGCCGAGCGCCACGGGTTCAGGTACACGCTGATGGACCGTCTTGACGGCGAGGAGGCGGGGATCAAGTCGGCGGCCATAAAGATAGAGGGCGAGAACGCCTATGGGTACCTCAAGAGCGAGAGCGGAATTCACCGTCTTGTCCGCATCTCTCCCTTTGACGCCTCAGGCAGACGCCACACCTCCTTTGCCGCTATTGAGGTCATGCCTGAGATAACAGATGACAAGGAGATAGAGCTCCGGGATGAGGACATCAAAATGGATGTGTACCGCTCGTCCGGCGCCGGCGGCCAGAAGGTCAACAAGACATCCTCGGCTGTCCGCCTGACGCACATCCCCACGGGCATTGTGGTGTCAAGTCAGGTGGAACGGAGCCATTTTCAGAATCTGGAAAACTGTCGGAGCATGCTCCGCGCAAAGCTCGCGGAGATAAAGGAGCGGGAGCATCTGGAAAAAATTGAGGATATAAAGGGTGTCCAGATGAAAATAGAGTGGGGCAGCCAGATACGCTCATATGTATTCATGCCCTACACCCTTGTAAAGGATCACAGGACGGGGTTTGAAAACGGGAATATCGCTGCCGTGATGGACGGAGATCTGGACGGGTTTATAAACGCGTACCTGTCCATGAAGGCGCAGGGATGACCTCTCTTTAAAGGCATGCCCTGCCGCGATTATGCAGCGCTGCCTTTAAAAAAATTCAAATAGTACTCGCGTTTTCGCAGGTTGTATGTTACAATAGACATGAATATGAGAAAGGAGCGACACAGCCATGGTTTATATCTGGATAACTGCTTTTGTCCTCTTCATCGTTGCCGAGGCCGCGACTGTCAGCCTCATCTCCATCTGGTTCGCCCTGGGGAGCGCTGTGGCGCTTGTGGCGGCAGCACTGAATGCGCCGCTCTGGTTTCAGTTCGTGCTGTTTATTGTCACAAGCGGATTGGTGCTGCTGTTCCTGCGCCCTCTGGCCAAGCGGGCGATCTCAGCAAGGAAGGTGCCCACTAACGCCGACCGCGTCATCGGCATGCTCTGCACCGTCAACGAGGAGATTGACAACATTGCCGGGACAGGCGCAGTGAGCGTCGACGGGAAGGTCTGGACCGCCCGCTCCGCCGACGGCTCCGTCATCCCCTCCGGAACGGTGGTTCGTGCGCTCTCTATTCAGGGAGTGAAGCTGATTGTAGAGGATGTTCAGCGCACTGCACCACAGTCCGGCGGTCCTCACGTTTAACCTTCGTGTTCAAAAAAACATAGATTATAGGAGGAAACAATATGGGACCATTGGAGGTTGTTTTACTTGTTGTGGCGGTTGTTCTTATCGTCATCATCGTCCGCAACATCCGTGTAGTGCCCCAGGCGACGGCGGCAGTGCTTGAACGTCTGGGCGCCTACAAAACCACCTGGGGCGTCGGTCTGCACTTCAAGTGCCCCTTCATTGAGAAGGTGTCCCGCTCCGTCACACTCAAGGAACAGGTGGCGGACTTCCCCCCGCAGCCTGTCATTACCAAGGACAACGTCACCATGCAGATCGACACCGTGGTATACTTCCAGATCACTGATCCGAAGCTCTACACCTACGGCATTGAGAAGCCCATGGTGGCAATTGAGAATCTGACGGCTACAACTCTCAGAAACATCATCGGAGATCTGGACCTTGAGCAGACGCTCACCAGCCGCGACACGGTGAACACCCGCATGCGCGCCATCCTCGACGAGGCCACCGACCCGTGGGGCATCAAGGTCAACC
>CAYPMJ010000109.1:0-6987 GCA_964411785.1 uncultured Oscillospiraceae bacterium | reverse complement strand
TGAGTGAAATAGCAGGGTGGAACCGTGTGAAAAAGCACCCCTGGCGTCAGCCGGGGGTGCTTTTTTGGCGTGCAAGCCCGCATAAAGGAGGAAAGCAGCATGGACGACAGACAATACACCTTTGAAAATCCCGAATACCGGAAGACCTACTGGCACACCTGTTCTCACGTGATGGCGCAGGCGATAAAGCGCCTGTGGCCGGAGGTAAAGCTTGCGATAGGCCCGGCCATTGACGAGGGCTGGTATTATGATCTTTACGCACCCTTCGCCTTTACCCCGGAGCACCTGGAGAAGATAGAGGAAGAGATGCGGAAAATATGTAAGGAGAAGCTGCACCTGGAGCGTTTCGAGCTTCCGCGTCAGGAGGCGCTGGAGTATATGAAGGACGAGCCATTCAAGGTGGAGCTCATAAATGACCTCCCCAGTGATGCGGCGATCAGTTTCTATAAGCAGGGAGAGTTTACGGATCTGTGTGCCGGGCCGCACCTTGACTCGACGGGTCGTATAAAGGGCAACGCGATTAAGCTGCTGACGTGTAACGCAGCTTACTGGCGGGGGGACTCCAGCAGAGAGACGCTCCAGCGCATATACGGCATAGCATTTCCGAAAAAGGAGGAACTTGACGCGTATCTCCAGCGCATTGAGGAGGCAAAGCGCCGGGATCATCGCAAGCTCGGCAAGGAGCTGGGACTGTTCATGCTCACGGAGGAGGGCCCCGGTTTTCCGTTCTTTCTGCCAAAGGGAATGGTGCTTAAAAACACGCTCATTGACTATTGGCGGCAGGTCCACAAGCGCTACGGGTATGTGGAGATATCGACGCCAATGATATTGAACCGCAGCCTGTGGGAGCGTTCGGGCCATTGGGAGCACTATAAGAACAATATGTATACCACAGTCATTGACGACGAGGATTACGCAATAAAACCGATGAACTGCCCGGGCGGCATGCTGGTCTACGCGTCAGAGCCGCATAGTTACAGGGATCTGCCGCTGAGAGTGGGTGAGCTGGGGCTGGTTCATCGCCATGAGCTGTCCGGCGCACTTCACGGGCTGTTCCGGGTACGGTGTTTCACACAGGACGATGCGCATATTTTCATGACGCGTGAACAGATGAAGGACGAGATAAAGAATGTCGTCAGGCTGTTTGACGAGGTATACTCTCTGTTCGGACTGTCATATGAGATAGAGCTTTCCACCATGCCGGAGGACCATATTGGGACGGTTGAGGAGTGGGAGGAGAACCAGGAGATACTGAAGGACGCCATAAATGAGATGGGCAAGTCATTTGTGGTAAATGAAGGTGACGGCGCCTTCTATGGTCCGAAGCTTGACTTCCATCTGGAGGACAGCCTGGGGCGCACATGGCAGTGCGGGACGATCCAGCTTGACAGCCAGCTGCCTGAGCGGTTTGAGCTGACATACACGGGAGCGGACGGGGAGAAGCACAGGCCAGTAATGATCCACCGCGTGGTATTCGGATCAATCGAGAGATTTATCGGAGTGATAACGGAGCATTTTGCCGGCGCATTTCCAACCTGGCTGTCTCCGGTGCAGGTGAAGGTTCTGACCATCACCGACAGAGTAAACGGCTATGCCGAGGAGGTCGCGAAGAGGCTCGATGCGCTGGATATACGCGCAGAAACGGACGAGCGCAACGAAAAGATCGGTTATAAGATACGGGAGGCACAGGGCCAGAAGGTTCCATATATGCTGGTGATAGGCGACCGCGAGTCGGAGAGCGGAGAGGTAAATGTACGCACACGCTCCGGAAAGACGTTGAATATGACCCTTGACGCATTCTGCGATGCCATTTCGGCGGAGGTCCGTGAGCGCGCCCTGACCGCCCGTATCGGTGAGTGACAGCTTCATATGTGTTGAAATGACAGGGCCGGCCACGGTCTGACGGCCTGGCCCTGTCACAGGCTGCGATTTTCCGGCGACTGACGGCGGCTGCAAATCGCAGCCTTGTTAGGCTCTGCAGCGAGGCGATATCAGCCCGTATCCGTATTTCGTCACAATTGAAGGACTGCAATAGTGGCTTTTTTTGTGAAAGTGACCATTGACAGAGCGGCTCGTGATGTTGTAGACTGTCTGGTGAGAATTCAGATAAAGGCTATGAAGGGAAAAAAGCCCCTTTTGTCCCCTCAAGAGAGCCGCCAGGTGGTGCAAGGCGGCGCGGGCGACCGGGTATAACTCCTCCCTGAGCTGCCGGCTGAACGGATTTCTTCCAATTAGGCCTCGCCGGGCTTCTCCCGTTACAGAGAGTCCGCGTTATTGGACGCGGGTGAGTGGGCGTTATTACGTCAAAAAGAGTGGTACCGCGGAGCAGAGTTCAGCCTCCTTCGTCTCTTTTATCCAAAAATGTCGGCTTTGGGTAAAAGAGATTTTTTGTACCCAAAAGCGGAAAGGAATGGACAATGAAAAACGGCACAAAATACACAAGACAATATTTCTGCCCGCCGGAAACATGTCTTGACTGGGTAAAAAAGGAATATGTGGATAAAGCGCCCGTCTGGTGCAGTGTGGACCTCAGAGACGGAAACCAGGCGCTGGTGATACCAATGAGTCTGGAGGAGAAGCTGGAATTTTTCAGTCTTCTCTGTAAGGTGGGCTTCAAGGAGATAGAGATCGGCTTTCCGGCGGCAAGCGAAACAGAGTATGATTTCTGCCGCAGACTGATCGAGGAGGATCTCATTCCTGACGGGGTGACCATCCAGGTCCTCACCCAGTCCAGGGAGCATATTATAAAAAAGACCTTTGAGGCGGTGCGTGGCGCAAAGAGTGCCATCGTGCACCTTTATAATTCGACGTCGGTTGCGCAGCGGGAGCAGGTGTTCAGGGCTGGGAAAAAGGAGATCACGGAGCTTGCCGTCTCAGGTGCGCGGCTGTGCAGGGAGTACCGGGAGAAAACGCCGGGAAGCTTTGAATTTGAATATTCGCCGGAGAGCTTCACAGGTACGGAGCCTGAATTTGCACTGGAGGTATGCAACGCCGTTCTGGATGTGTGGAATCCGTCGCAGGGGGATAAAACCATCATCAATCTGCCGGTCACGGTCTCCCATTCCATGCCCCATGTGTACGCAAGCCAGGTGGAGTATATGTGTAAGCACCTGGCAAACCGGGAAAACGTGGTGGTGTCCCTCCACCCGCATAATGACCGCGGCTGCGCGGTGGCGGACAGCGAGATGGGGCTCCTTGCCGGTGCGGACCGTATAGAGGGCACACTTTTCGGAAATGGGGAGCGGACGGGGAACGTGGACATCATTACGCTTGCGCTCAACATGTATTCCCAGGGCGTGGATCCGCAGCTTGACCTGTCGGATCTCCCATCAATAACACAGGTATATGAACGGGTTACGCGTATGCACGTGTACGAGCGCCAGCCATACAGCGGCAAGCTCGTCTTCGCAGCATTCTCCGGCTCCCATCAGGACGCCATAGCCAAGGGGATGAAGTGGCGGGAGGAGCACAGAACGGATCACTGGACTGTGCCATATCTGCCAATAGACCCCACCGACATTGGAAGGGTGTATGAGGCGGACGTCATCCGTATAAACTCCCAGTCCGGCAAGGGAGGAATAGGGTATATTCTTGAGACGCAGTTCTCTCTGGTACTGCCTCCCAGGCTGAGGGAGGAGTTCGGATACATGATAAAGGGTATCTCCGACAGGGGGCACAGGGAACTGCTGCCACAGGAAATATACGATACCTTCTGTAGTACCTATGTCAATGTTGAGGCAGATCTGAAGGTGCCTGAGGCCCATTTTGTGCAGGAGCCGGAGCGCGGAGGCATAACAGCAGCAGTTACAGTGGAGTACAAAGGCGAGGTTACGGAAACCAGGGCTTTTGGAAACGGGCGGCTTGACGCAGTGTCCAACGCCATAAAAAAAGTGGTTGGGGATATATACAAGCTGGATACCTACACACAGCACGCTCTGGAGGAGAGCTCCGACGCCAACGCTGCGTCGTATGTGGCGATAAAGGGAGAAAAAGGACTTGTCTGGGGTGCGGGAGTGGACTCGGATATAATTCGGTCGTCCATCAAGGCGCTGGTCAGCGCAGTCAATCGGTTTTTAAGTAAAAGTGAGGATTAAGCCATGAAAATGACAGGAGCGCAGATCGTGATCGAAACTCTCATAGAGCAGGGCGTGACCGATGTGTTCGGTTATCCGGGCGGTCAGGCACTGAATCTGTATGATGCGCTGTATGAGAACAGGGATCGGATAAACCATATTCTGACTGCCCACGAGCAGGGTGCAGCCCACGCTGCGGACGGGTACTTCCGTGCGTCGGGGAAGATCGGGGTGTGTATCGCCACATCTGGCCCAGGTGCAACGAATCTGGTAACCGGTATAGCCACTGCCATGATGGATTCAGTACCGCTGATAGCCATAACGGGGCAGGTCCCTCAGAACCTCATCGGTCGTGACAGCTTTCAGGAGATAGACATAACCGGAATTACTCTTCCCATAACGAAGCATAACTATTTCATACATGACGTAAATCAGCTTCATGACAAGCTGCGTGAGGCGTTCAAGATAGCGAAGTCCGGACGTCCCGGGCCGGTGCTGGTGGACATCCCCAAGGACATACAGACTGCCACGGCGGATTTTGTGCCAATGGGCGTGGTGGACTATTTTGCAAATCCCGCTCCGGATGATGATAAGATAGACAAGGCCATAGCGCTTATAGACAGCAAAAGCCGGATATTCATCCACTTTGGAGGCGGAGTGATAGGGTCCGGAAGTATAGGCCTTGTCAAACAGCTCGCTGAGAAGGTGGACGCGGTAGTCGGGTGTTCACTGCAGGGACTGTCCGGGATAGAGACGGATTACCCGCGTTTTCTGGGGATGCAGGGCATGCACGGGCATTACGCCTCCTCGGTGGCCTCTAATGACGCGGATCTGCTCATAGCCATCGGCACAAGGTTTTCAGACAGGGCCACGGGTGACAAGAGCAGGTTCTGCAAAAACGCGGACATAATCCATATAGACCTGGATTTTGCGGAGATAGATAAGAATATTCAGTCCACGGTGGGCATATGCGGCGATATTGATACAACGCTCCGGAGGATAGTCAGTGAGGTGAAGGAGAAGCGCTGTCCATCCTGGAAGGTCCATGTGGCAGACCTGAGGCGTCAGGAGGCCTCTTTCCTGCCGGAGGACAAGGGCCTCACTCCGCACGCGGTCATGAGTATAATAAACGAGATAAAGGATGACAATACCCGCATTGTCACCGACGTGGGCCAGCATCAGATGTGGGCGGCGCAATATATAAAATTCAAGTATCAGCGGACATGGGCGTCAAGCGGGGGACTTGGAACAATGGGTTATGGGCTGGGCGCGGCAATCGGCGCTGCAATAAGCTCCAAAGAGCGTGTGGTTTTAATAACCGGGGACGGCAGCTTCGGAATGAATTTAAACGAGCTGTGCACAGCCGTATCCTACAACACGCCAATCACCATTGTCCTCATGAACAACGGTGTTCTTGGGATGGTGCGCCAGTGGCAGACGCTTTTTTACAGCCATCACTATTCTTCCACCACACTGAACCGGAAGACGGATTTCGTGAAGCTGGCGGAGGCGTTCGGCGCAGCCGGGTGTGTATGCACAACTCAGGAGGAGTTTCGCACCGCTTTCAGCGAGGCTTATGCCTCCGGGGGAGTAAACGTACTGGACGTACGTATTGACGAGGACGAGTTTGTTCTGCCGATGCTTCCCCCGGGCGGAGCCATTGACGATATCATTGTACGGAAAGGGGAATAACCATGGCGGGGACGGAGAAAAAAGATGGAAATCGTTTTGTTATTGCCGTCTATGCGGACAACAAGTACGGCGTTCTGACGCGCGTCACCAGTATGTTCACAAGGCGAGGCTTCAATATAGACAACCTGACCGTGGGTGTCACCGAGCGGCCGGAGTATTCCCGCATAACCCTCACAATGAGCGGCGACGGATACGCCAGGGATCAGATGATAAACCAGCTCAGGAAGCTCTATAACGTCAAGAAGGTAGAGTTTCTGGATGATGTAGACGCAGTACAGCGTGAGCTCATCCTCATAAAGATAAAGAACGATCCTGAAAACCACCAGCGCGTTCTGTCAGCGCTGGAGATATTCAAGGCTAAGATACTTGACTACTCAGTGGAGTGCCTGTGTATAGAGGCGACGGGCGCACCGGCGAAGATTGACGCACTGATAGAAATGCTGAAGCCCCTTGGAATTCTGGAGCTGTGCCGCACAGGGACCGTCGCAATAAAGCGCGGGCCTGAGACGATAATGGGGGATATTGACTGAGTTTTTCCAAAAGCGCTTATCAGAAACGGCGTAAAAAATAGATTAATTAAGGAGAAAAGGAAATGGCAAGAATTTTTTATCAGCAGGACTGTGATCTCGCGCGGCTTGACGGCAAGACAGTCGCTATTATCGGCTATGGTTCCCAGGGACACGCACACGCGCTGAACCTGAAGGATTCCGGAGTGAATGTCATTGTCGGTCTCTATGAGGGGAGCAAGAGCTGGGCCAAGGCCGAGTCCCAGGGCCTCACAGTAATGACTTCCGCCGAGGCGGCCAGGGCAGCCGATATCATCATGATCCTGATCAACGACGAAAAGCAGGCCAAGCTCTATAAGGAGAGCATTGAGCCCAACCTGACGGCGGGCAAGACCCTTGCCTTTGCTCACGGCTTCAACATTCATTTTGGCTGCATAAAGCCGCCAAAGGATGTCAACGTCATCATGATTGCCCCCAAGGGGCCAGGGCATACCGTCCGCAGTGAATATCAGGCCGGGAAGGGCGTGCCGTGCCTCATCGCAGTGGAGCAGGACGCCACAGGCGACGCCTGGGATATCGGCCTTGCGTACGCGCTGGGTATCGGCGGCGCGAGAGCCGGTGTGCTGGAGACGACCTTCCGCACTGAGACCGAGACCGACCTCTTCGGAGAACAGGCTGTTCTTTGCGGCGGTGTCTGCGCATTGATGCAGGCCGGG
>CAYPMJ010000108.1:0-7075 GCA_964411785.1 uncultured Oscillospiraceae bacterium | reverse complement strand
TAGTGGTCATTGAGCCCTACTCGGGGAATATTGTGGCTCTGGCCGGAAAGGTCGGTGAAAAAACAGCGAACCTTGAATACAATCTCGCCACCATGTCACGGCGAGCGCCGGGTTCCTCGATCAAACCGATATCCGTCTATGCCCCGGCGATGGACCGCGGTCTCATCACCCCGGACACACTCATAGAGGATGAGGCGGACATACAGCTTAGCGGGACGGACTGGTTCCCGCACAACGATGATTATAAGTGCGAGCACGTCATAACCATCCGCTATGGAATTCAGCGCTCGAAAAACACGGTGGCGGCTCAGGTTCTGGATATGCTCACTCTCCCGGCATCGTATTCATTCCTCACAAACACTCTGGAGATCGGGCTTGATGAAGAGGATCAGTATTATTACCCGGCTCTGGCGTTGGGACAGCTTGCGTATGGCGTCACGGTGCGGGAGATGGCCCAGGCGTTCAGTATCTTCGTCAATCACGGGCTGTTCACTGAGGCTCGCACGTTTACAGCTATTTACGACTCTAACGGACGTCTTATCTATGAAAACGTCCCTGAGACCCACACCGCCGTAAGCGAGGCTACCGCCTACTGGATGACCGACATGCTCCACACTGCCGCCACCATAGGCACAGGCTCAAAGGCGAACCTGGGCACCATGCCTACAGCAGGGAAGACCGGTACTACAAGTTCAAACTACGACCGCTGGTTCACAGGCTTTACGCCCTATTATGTGGCCTCCGTCTGGACAGGCTATGAGATCCCCTCCAATATTCAGGAGAGCGGAAACCCGGCTGTGACCATATGGAACAAGGTCATGACCAAGATCCATGAGGATCTGCCCTATAAGGAATTCAACGTCTACAATGACGTTACTCTCCGTGAGGTGAGCGGTGTTGTGGCGGCCAACTTCTACTCAAGAGGCATCTATGTGGATCAGAACGGCGGCGTGAAGGTGCTGTACGAGGAGGTGAACGGCGGGGAGACAAATCCCAGAGCTGCCGGCCGCACCGTTACGGTGACGGCAAAGGATGTTGACGGGTATATTCTGACCGGCGCTTCTTCGGTCCAGCTTACCTTGTCCGAATTTGATGAGGATAATGTGGTTGAGTTCGTATACACGCTTGAAAACCAGCCCGAGCCCGATACGCCCGATGAACCCGACACGCCCGATGAGCCTGATACTCCTGACGAACCGGGTGAGCCCGACGAACCGGGTGAACCGGGCGGCAATGACACTCCTGATGATGAAGACAACCCGGGGAGCTCAGATACTCCCGGTGACGACCCCGGCGGGGAGGACACCCCCGATGCGCCCGATGAGCCGGACGATCCTGGCTCGGAGGTGACGCCGACGGAGCCCGGATCCGAAACCGAGCCTGATGAACCTGGCGCCGGAGCTTCCCAGGACTCAGAGTAAGGCGGCTTTGCGCTTGCGGCTGCCATGGTGAAAGCGCAGAAAAATGCTCACCTTGTGCTTAAAGAATTGGTTCTTCGAAAAATTCCCGGGCAAGAGGATTTTCTTCCTCCTGCCCGGGAATTTCGTATTTTTCTTATTTTCTTAAATACAGCCCTTTGACAGCCTCCTGCGTCCAATCGGCTGTAGACAGCTGTCAGTTTAATTTAGAATGCAAAGTCGCCGTCGACGAACACGGGTATCTGCTGCCCGTCGCAGGTTATGCCTGTTATAGCAAGGTCGCGGGTTCCAACCATAAAATCCTCATGGACTATGGAGTCATTCAGTCCCAGCCGCTTCCGGTCCTCCGCGGACAGCTCAGCCGCACCTTTGACACATGGATAGCACGCGCCAAACGCCAGGTGGCAGGAGGCGTTCTCGTCAAAAAGCGTATTATAGAAGAGAAGCCCCGACTGGGATATGGGAGATGAGTATGGAACAAGCGCCACCTCGCCGAGATAGCGTGAGCCTTCGTCCGTATCCAGAGCTGCTCTCAGCAGCTCCTCTCCCTTCCCGGCATGAAACTCGGTTATCCGCCCGTCTTTAAATACCATACTGAATCTGTCCACCAGCCCCCCATTAAGTACGAGGGGACGTGAGGCATAGACAACGCCGTTCACTCCGTCACGCTTGGGGACAGTGAACACCTCCTCGGTCGGCATATTGGGCACAAAGGTGACTCCTGACCGGCTTTCTGAATTTGCTCCGTCCCAGTAGTGGCCCTCCGGGAGCTCCACTGTGAGGTCGGTTCCCAGTGAGTTTTTGTAGCAAAGGTATTTAAAAGCGTAGGAATTAAGCTTTTCAACCCTGCGTCGCAGCTCCTCAGAATGCTCCGCCCAGGCCGCTTCGGCGTCCACGTCCTTCGTAACTCTCACAGCCTTTAATATGGCGTCCCACTGGTGCTTCACGGCTTTTTCATCGCCCATTCCCGGGAACATCTTCCTGGCCCACCTGAGATTCGGGACAGAGACGATACACCACTGGACCTCATCCGTCATCTGTCTTGAGCGGAACGGAGCGATCGCCGCACCTGACGCTATGGCGGCACGGCGCATCCGCTCCGGATCAACCCCTGCGTATGCCTCAGGGTCATCCGAGTCAATGGTAAGAAACGCGGCGCCCTCCTCCGACAGCGTATTCAGAATATCCGCTCTCCAGGGCCTGACAGTGTCGAATACGTCGTCGGAAGCATTTAAATATGTCTCCCTTGATATTTCGCTGTCACGCCATCTCACCTCTACTTCTCTCGCCCCGGCTCGGTAGGCCTCCCTGACTACTCTCCTTGTGAAGTCCGCCGCATCCACCGGAGCTGTAATCAGCAGCGTCTGCCCAACCTGAAGATTCAATCCGGTTTTCACTATCAGTTTAACATATTCCTCTAAAAGTTCATTCATTATTGTCTCTTCCCGCTCTTGCTGCATCTCCAGCAGGAGCTTTTTCTCCTGTTTTGTTTCAAATTTAAGCTTCCGGAACATGTCAGGACGGCGCTCAAATGTTCGCTCTATTGACTGCTTTATGCGCCATTTCCGGATCTCGGCGTGGTTGCCTGAGAGCAGCACCGAGGGCACTTTGCGCCCCTGCCACTCCTCCGGACGCGAGTACTGCGGGTACTCCAGAAGCCCGGCCCAGTGGCTCTCCTCGGTAAAGCATGTCTCATCCGGCAGCACGCCAGGCACAAGTCTGCATACCGCATCCGCCACGGCCATAGCCGGTATCTCCCCGCCTGTGAGGACAAAATCGCCGAGGCTTATCTCCTCATCCACGCACTCGTCGATAAACCGCTGGTCAACTCCCTCATAGTGGCCGCAGACGAGTATGAGCTTGTCGAAGTCGTCCCGGAGCCTTTTTGCATCCGCCTGATTGAATGGCTTTCCGCAGGGGGACATATATATTGTATGGACCCGCTCTCCCCTGATCTTACAGACATGAGCCCAGCAGTCATACAGCGGCTGCGCCTGCATCACGCACCCACGTCCTCCGCCGTAAGGGTAGTCGTCTACCTGCATCTGTTTATTTGTGGTATAATCCCTGATCTGATGACATTCAATGGAAATAAGACCTCGTCTGCCCGCACGGCCAAGGATGCTCTCTCCGAGCATTGCCTCCACAGCGGCCGGAAAGAGCGTCAGAATATCTATCCTGTATTTCTCTCCCACAGTTCCCGACTCCCCATCGCACTTCAAACGCGGTTCACATCCCCTCACAAAGCCGCACGCGGATTGTCTCAGTCCCTATATCCGCAGACACTAAAAATCCGCCTCTGGTCGGTACAAGTATCTCCCTTGCGCCTGTTATAACAAGCACACTTCCGCCAGGCGGGGAGAGTATCTCCGTCACTTTTCCAAGCTCCGTCCCCGTGTCTGCGTCTATGGCCGTGGCTCCGATGAGATCCGACAGCAGAACCTCCCCCTCAGGAAGATCAATGTCGCCGCGCTCCACCATCAGAATCTGCCCTTTAAGCTGCTCGGCAGCCTCAAGTGTGTCTACACCGGCAAGCTTCAGCAGTACAAACTGTCCGCTTTCACGCGCCATCCGGACGGCATATTCTGTACCGCCTATGAAAAAACGGCTGTATGTCAGAAGGTCCCTGACGGTGTTCGCCCAGGACTCCGCCTTCACCTCGCCTTTGACACCGTGTGTATTGATAATCCTTCCGGTTTCTATCTTTTCGCTTTCCATTTGCTTTCCCTGACTTTTAATCCATAACCTCAAGACAGGGACGCTCTTTCAGCGTCCCTGCCCTGAGGGAAGCTCTGAACAGATGCGTCCACGCTTTCCCTTCCCTATTCTGCTGCGCCTATAATATCTACACTTATCCGCTGATTCCTGCGCTGGGCAACAGAACGCATCAACGTGCGAATCTCCTTGGCAATCTTACCATGACGCCCGATTACCTTGCCCATATCACCGGAGGCGACACGGAGCTCATATACAATCCTGTCGGCCTCCTGGCGCTCCGTAACTGTAACCATATCGGGGGAATCTACCAGATTCCGGGCGATGTAGAGCAGAAGTTCCTTCATGGCCTTTCCTCAATTAAATCGCTCCGGCGTTTTTGAGCAGCCTTTTCACCGTGTCGGTGGGCTGTGCGCCGTTCTTTATCCACTCCCTGGCGCGATCGCCGTCCACCTTCACGGCAGCAGGCTCCGCCAGAGGATCATAGGTCCCTATCTCCTCAATAAACCTGCCGTCCCTGGGAAAACGCGAATCCGCCACTACTATCCTGTAAAAAGGCGCTTTCTTTGCCCCCATTCTACGCAGCCTGATCTTAACCATAACCTTATAACCTCCTGTATTTTCACTGTGTTTATGTCAAATATCCTGAAGATAGTTGAGCCATCAGAAGCCCGGAAATCCCCCGCGCCGTCCGCGGCCTCCGCCTAGAAACGCCGGAAGCTTGCCCTTGGAGAGCTGGCGTGTCAGCTGCCGCATCATGTCATACTGCTTAAGCAGGCGATTTACGTCCACTACCTGCGAGCCGGAACCCATTGCTATCCGCTTCTTGCGGCTGGAATTGATGATCGACGGGTTCTCCCGTTCGGCCTTCGTCATCGACAGAATTATCGCCTCTGTCCTCGCCATGGCCTTCTCGTCAATCTTCGCCCCCGCCAGCGCCTTCCCGGCGCCGCCAGGCAGCATTGAGGCAATGTCATCCATGCTGCCCATCTCCTTGAGCTGCTGAAGCTGATCATAGTAGTCTGCCAGCGTGAAGGAGTTCTTCTTCATCTTGTCGGCCAGCTCACGGGCCTTCTTTTCATCAAAGCTCTGCTCCGCCTTCTCTATGAGCGTCAGCATGTCGCCCATTCCAAGTATTCTGGACGCCATGCGATCCGGGTGAAACGCCTCTATCGCGTCCAGCTTCTCTCCGGTTCCGCAGAACTTTATCGGCTTGCCCGTCACCGCCCGCACCGACAGCGCAGCTCCGCCGCGGGCGTCGCCATCGAGCTTTGTCAGCATGACTCCTGTAATATCCAGCGCCTCGTTAAAAGCCGAAGCTGCATTCACAGCGTCCTGACCTGTCATGGCATCCACCACCAGAAGTATCTCGTCAGGCTCCACCTCCGCTTTTATCGCCTTCAGCTCCTCCATCAGCTGCTGGTCAATGTGGAGTCTTCCCGCGGTGTCCAGGATCACAAGGTCGTTGCCGTGCTTCCTGGCGTGCGCTACGGCAGCCTTGGCTATGTTCACCGGGTCCTCTGTACCCATCTGAAAAACCGGGATCTGAAGCTGTGCACCCACCGTCTCCAGCTGCTTTATTGCGGCGGGACGGTATATGTCACAGGCGACAAGCAGCGGTCTGCGTCCGTTCTGCTTCCGTAAAAGAGCGGCCAGCTTAGCCCCGTTCGTGGTCTTTCCAGCGCCCTGAAGGCCAACCAGCATCACCACCGTCGGCCCCTTGGATGATGTGTTGAGCCTGGCCGTGGTCGTGCCCATGAGCTTTATAAGCTCCTCGTTTACTATTTTGATAACCATCTGGGCGGGAGTGAGGCTCTCAAGCACGTCCGTTCCAACGGCTCTGTCGCTGACACTCTTTACAAAGTCCTTGACCACCTTGTAGCTCACGTCCGCCTCAAGCAGCGCCATACGGACCTCCCGCATGGCCTCCTTTATGTCGGCCTCGGTGAGTCTGCCCTTCCCCCGGAGCTTCTTGAACGCGTTAGTCAGTTTTTCAGACAACGACTCAAATGCCATACTGTCCCCCTCACCCTCTACCCCTTAAGCTCGGAGAGGCCGTCAATGATCTCATCTGTCATGCGGCGCGTTTCATCCTCCGGCAGCTGTGCTCTTAGTGCCCTGGCCTTGCTCACCAATGCATCAATGCAGTGCTGCAGTGCAGAAAAACGACTCACAACGCCGGTCTTCGCCTCATACTCTCTTAGTGTCCGCTCCCCGTGTACAAGCGCGTCCCGCACCCCCTGCCGGGAAATTCCCGCGTTCTCGGCTATCTCGGACAGCGACAAATCTTCATTATAATATAGATCAATATACTCGCGCTGCTTCGCCGGTAACAGCTCCCCGAAAAAGTCGAAGAGAAGTGCTATCTCCACTGTCCTGTCCTCCAAGGCGCTTCCCCCTATGAAGTAATTTGACTTTACAGATTATATCTGTCTTTTTCACTCCTGTCAAGTGTCTTTTTAGCTCCCGCGCAATTTTCGCTGTATCTTTTTCTCAAGGGAGCTTGATGCAAATGCGTCGTCGGCACTTTTCTGAGCTTTTCCGCTCTGAGAGTTTTTAAGCTTTGAAGTCTGAGTCATTCATACCTTCCCTCCGGGTGCGCAAGGAAGCACTCTGAGCAGCTCCCGCGCATTCTCGGGAGAGCTGACCTTGCCTCCTCCTCGCGCTGGAACAGTCCGTAAACTGCGGAGCCTGTGCCTGTCATGCATGACACCAGGGCGCCACCGGTGAGAAGCTCGCTCTTAAGCACCTCCACTATCTGCCGCTCCCTTGGAGGCAGCGCGTACTCAAATACATTGAAGCAGCGGCACGCTGTCCCTCGCAGATCCCCTGTCTCAAGCGCTTTCACCATGCCCTCCGTGTCCGGGTGCTGGAACACCCGCACGCTGTCCAGTCTGCCAAACAGCTTCGGTGTTGATACACTGAACTCCGGCTTGCATATG
>CAYPMJ010000107.1:0-7115 GCA_964411785.1 uncultured Oscillospiraceae bacterium | reverse complement strand
GCAGGTCAGCTTTCATTCCCATTATCCTCACCCCTCACCCGCCTTTCCTGCAGAGCTCTCCCTTCATCTGCGCCAAGCACCTCTCCTGCTATACGCGCCGACTCCGCGGCGTCCCTGGCGTAGTAGTCGGCCCCCACAAGTCTGGCGTAGTCCTCATTGAGCACCGCTCCCCCTACCATGACCTTGCAGTCCGCCCCAGCCTCATGAAGTGCGCGGATCGTCTCGCCCATCGACCGCACTGTGGTGGTCATGAGCGCGCTCAGTCCCACAAGGCGTATTCCCTGACGCATTGTCTCCCGCACCACATCCTCCGGCGGCACGTCCCGTCCCAGGTCGACCACCTCATAGCCGTAGTTCTGAAGCAGCATCTTGACTATGTTCTTCCCTATGTCGTGTATGTCGCCCTTCACTGTGGCAAGGAGCACCTTTCCCTTTGACACTATGCTCCCCGGCGGGACAAGTCTGCGCACCGTCTCAAACCCCGCCTTAACCGCCTCCGCCGACGCCATAAGCTGCGGAAGGAAGAACTCGCCGCTCTCAAACCTGTCCCCGGCTGCGTTGATCGCCGGTATCAGAAGCTCGTTTACAACCTCCATCGCCGTGCGCTCCCGGAGCGCGGCCTCCACAGCCGGGCCGACCTCGGACTTCCGCCCTGAGAGGACAAGCGCTTTTATGTCCCCAGTTCCCGAAGTCTCCGTCTCACGGTTCTCCGCCCGGACAGCACCGGCGTATCTCTCTATATACTGCGCGGCTCCCCGGTCCTCCCCGGATATCACACGGTGGGCGTATATGACGTCCATGTACGCCTTCGACATCGGGTTCAGTATCGGCATGGACAGGCCACGGCCCAGCGCCGCTCCCAGAAATGCGGCGTTCAGCGTCTCCCTTGAGGGGAGCCCGAAGCTCACGTTGCTCACCCCCAGCACTGTCCGCAGCCCCAGCCGCTCCGTCACAAGTCCGACAGCCCTGAGCGTCTCCCTTGCCTGACGCTGGTTTGTCGAGACCGTCATGGTGAGGCAGTCGATGAGAAGGTTCTCCCTCGGTATGCCGTACCCATCGGCAGCCTCCGCTATGCGCTCAGCTATTGAAACCCTCTCCTCCGCTGTCTCGGGGATCCCGTTTTCATCCAGGGTAAGTCCCACCACAGCGGCTCCGTATTTCTTAACCAGCGGGAGGACCGTCTCAATGCTCTCCCGCTTGCCGTTCACGGAGTTCACCACCGGGTTGCCGTTTACCACCCGCAGCGCCCTCTCTAGTGCGGCGGGGTCTGAGCTGTCAAGCATGAGCGGCAGCGCCGTCACCCCCTGCAGCTCCCGGACCAGCCGCTCCAGCGTGGCCGGCTCGTCAATCTCCGGAAGTCCGGCGTTCACGTCAAGTACCTGCGCCCCCGCCTCCTCCTGGGATATCGCCTCGCCCAGAATGGTGTCAAAATCACCTGACCTCAGGGCGTCCTTTATTTTCCGCTTCCCTGTGGGGTTTATCCTCTCCCCGGCAACCGCCACACCTGCTCCCTCCAGCGTCACCGTCCGCTGTCCGCTGGAGAACGCGGTGCGGCGCGTGACTGTCCTGTGCACAGGCGTACGCCCGGCGAGCTCCTCCCGGAGCCTTGCTATGTGCCGCGGCGTCGTCCCGCAGCAGCCTCCGACTATTGTCACACCCATATCCAGCATCCGCCCGAGGGATACGGCAAAATCCTCCGGCGTCACTGTGTACACGCTCTCACCGTTTCGCAGCTCCGGCAGCCCCGCGTTGGGCTGAACGGCTATCGGCAGTGCCGACCACTCCAGCAGCTCCCGCGCAAACGGCTCCACCTGCTCAGGGCCCAGGGAACAGTTGACGCCTATCGCGTCAGCGCCCAGCGCCGTCAGCGTCACAGCCGCCTCCCGGGGACTTGTACCGAGAAACGTCCTGCCGTCCCCGGCGAAGGTCATCGTGACGATCACCGGAAGCGAGGAGTTCTCCCTGACGGCGAGCAGCGCGGCCTTTGCCTCCAGAAGGTCCGACATCGTCTCTATGAGCACAAGGTCCGCTCCCGCCTCTGCCCCCGCTATTACCTGCTCCTTGAAGAGCTCGTAAGCCTCGCCGAAGCCCAGCTGCCCGAACGGCTCAAGCAGTGCGCCGATGGGCCCTAAGTCGAGCGCCGCAAACGGGGAGCCGGCGCTCTTCGCAAGCTTCACAGCCGCCCGGACCACCTCCCCCGCGTCCGCCTTCCCGGCGAGCTTCCGCGCGTTCGCCCCGAAGCTGTTTGCCGTTATGATATCCGCCCCGGCAGCGGAGTACGCCCTATGTATATCAAGCACCGTCTCGGGGGATGTGAGGCACAGAAGCTCCGGCGCCTCCCCCGCCTTGAGGCCGCGCTTCTGAAGCTCCGTGCCCATCCCGCCGTCAATAAGATAGAACCTCTCTCCGAACTCAGGTCCTCCCGCCACAGAACACACCCGCCTTTCTAAGTTCGCAGCTCTCCCTGCTCAAGCACATCTCGCAGACCTCCTTAGCATCTGTGTCCGCCGCTTTGTCAAACAGCGGCAGCACCGCGGTGACGCTCTTTCGCGGCAGCATGAGGCAGTCCTCCGTCAGACTTATGCCAAGCCTCCGCCCCGCATCAAGAATCGCCAGCAGCTCCGGCTGATGCGAAAGGGGCAGATCCCCGTACCCCGGGCTGAAGCGCGTGGTGCCGAAAAGGCCCTTTGCCTCCCTTCGCATATCCCGTTCGCACCTGTCCGCCTCCTGCTCCACAAGAAGCGTACAGGCGGCATTGAAAAGAAGCTCGTCCGTGACGCTCCCGCAGGACAGCCTCCGCAGCTCCCGCTCCGGCCCCATGCCCAGCGTCACCGCCAGAACTCCGCAGCTGACAGCGCCATGCATGTGTCTTCGTATGTCCTCACCGCGAAGCACGATGCCCGTCCCTTCAAGCTCCATGCCCTCCGCCGTCTCGCTTAAGGGAAAGATGCGAAAGACGCCCCTGGGGTCCGACACCGCAAGGCACCTTTCTCCCATGGCCCTGGCCCTCTCAATGAGCGTCTCATCAACCTTGTGGCCCTTGCGGCCAAGGCTTCGGAGGAGCTCGTCCTCGTCTATGTGGTAATCAGAATCCGGCACTGCGCAAAACTCCCGTCTCGTACACGGCGACGCCCGGCCTGTTCATGCAGTAGAGATGCACACCGTCCGCCGCGCCGCTTTGCGCAATGTCCAGCAGCTGCTCCGCCGCGTACTCAAGTCCCGCCTTCACAAGGCTCTCCTCATCGTTCTCATACCGCCACAGCAGCCGCACCACCTTTGCCGGCAGAGACGCTCCGCAAAGGAAGATCATCCTCGTTATCTGCGACTTCTTCATGAAGGGCATGATGCCGGCCTCAATCGGCCGCGTCACTCCCTTTGCCCTTGCCATATCCACAAAGCGATAAAACGCGCCGTTATCAAAAAAGAGCTGACTTACGAAGAAGTCCGCCCCGGCGTCCTCCTTCATCCTGAGGTACTCTATGTCCTTCTCAGGGCTCTCACAGGCCACGTGGCCCTCCGGGTAACAGCCGGCCCCGAGGCAGAAGTCCGTGGTGCGCCTTAAATACTCTATGAGCTCTGAGGCGTGGGAGAATGCTGACTCTCCCGCCCCCTCCACCTTGTCCCCGCGCAGCGCGAGGACGTTGCAGAGTCCCTGGGCGCGTATTGCCGCGACGTCGCGCTCTATGTCCTCAACGGCGGAGCCCATGCAGGTTAAGTGCGCCATGGCGGGGACGCCGTACACGTTCTGAACGATTCCGGCCAGCTTCGCCGTGTTCCCACGGTTCCCGGAGCCGCCCGCTGAGCAGGTGACGCTCACAAAGGACGGGTTCACACCCGATATCCCGTCCAGCATCGCCCTGAGCTCCTCAACCCGCAGCTCGCCCTTCGGCGGGAATATCTCAAAGGAGATGGGAAGCTGCTCCCCGCCATATATCTCTGTTATTCTCATTTTCTCTCACCTCCGAAAAATGCTCTTATCTCCTCTTCCGAGGCGTCGGTGATGCCGGAGACCGCCCCGGCGCTGCCGCCTCCCCGCCCTCCAAGGGCGGAGCTCATGGATCTTGCCACCTCACGCAGATCAACCGACCCGCTCATGAGCATGTACCTTAGCTGTCCGCTGCCGAAAAATACGCCGCATATGCCCCCGCACAGTGGCAGTGCAGCCTCGCAGAGAAGCTTCGCCTCCTCGCGGCCAAACCGCGGTTCAAAAAACAGCATATTCCCCGCGGTTCTTTCAAGCGCCGACGCCTTGAGGCTCACAAGCTCCCTTTTAAGCCCGCCCATGGTATAATCCAGCTCATCTCTCTCCCTCAGCACCCGCCTTACGGCCTCCGCCACCATCTCAGGCGGAGCTGAGAGCAGCGCCGACGCCCGGGAGAGCGCATCCGTTTTCCTTCTATAGTCCTCAAAGGCGTCATGCCCCGCAATCATGCGAAGCCGCACGCCTCCCTTATGCCGGACACTCTCAAGGATTTTAATGACGCCAATCTCCCCGGTTCTCTTCACATGTGGTGCGCAGCACGCGCATAGGTCGCAGCCCTCGATTGAGACTAATCGCACATCCTCCGTAAGGTCCAGCTTGCTTCTGTAGCTGAGCCTCCCCAGCTCCTCACGGCTGGGGAAAAAGGCCGTGACAGCTCGGTCATCCGTCACCACCCCGTTTGCCTCCTCCTCCACCTCGGACAGCTCCTCATCCGTCATGAAGCCGTCAAAGTCCACCACAACGCCGTCCCCGCCCATGTGGAACCCCACATTGTGAAAGCCGAAGCGGCTGAAGACAAGGCCGGAGACTATGTGCTCTGCCGAGTGGTTCTGCATCCTCGGAAACCGCGTCTGCCAGGATATCTCCCCATGCACCGCGGAGCCCGGAGCAAGGGGCTCCCCGGTAAAGTGAAGAACAGAGCCGCAGCGCGTTCTCGTGTCCGTAACCTCCACTTCATCTATGACCCCCCGGTCACCTGCCTGTCCGCCGCCCTCCGGGAAGAACGCGGTGCGGTCAAGCTCCACCTCATAGTGTCCGCCCGCCTCCCGGCAGTCCGTCACATGGGCATCAAAGGCCCTCAGGTGGCTGTCCTCATAGTAAAGTCTCTCCGTCCTCATCCGTGCCCACCGCGCTTTCTGGTTCTCAGTCTCATCGCGATATCCCGCAATGTCTCCACAAAGTAGTCCGCCTCCTCAGGTGTGCTGTACTCTGAGAGGCTCACTCTCAGAGCCCCGTCGATGACCTCCTCCGGAAGTCCCATGGCCTCCAGCACGTGGCTCCTCGCTCCCTTTCTGCATGCGGAGCTTCTTGAGACGCTGATCCCCGCGGCGTCCAGCGCGTTCATCAGAACCTCGCTCCCGTAGCCGGGAAGCGAGACGTTGAGGATGTGAGGGGCCTCGGGACACCCTATGATGACCGCATCAGGCAGCGCCGAGGCCAGATCCTCCCGTAGGCGCTCCTTTACGCTCTCCATGCGGGCGACGTTCCCGGCGAAGCGCTCCCTTCCCACCCTCGCGGCGGCTCCGAAGCCCAGCAGCGCCGGCATCGCCTCCGTGCCCGGGCGGAGGCCCCTCTCCTGCCCGCCGCCTGTCAGAAGTCCCTCAAGACGCACACCCCGCCTTATATAGAGCGCTCCCGCGCCCTTTGGCCCGTGTATCTTGTGGGAGCTTACGGTTATGAGATCCGCGCCAAGGCTCCTCGCTGTAAAAGGGACCTTCAGAAATCCCTGCACCGCGTCCGTGTGGAGTACCGCCTGCGGAGCCTTTGCCCGGAGCATTCTGAAAATGTCCCCGATGGGGTTTACAGCGCCTGTCTCATTGTTTACGAGCATGAGCGAGACCACCGACGTATCCTCCCTCACCGCGTCCTCCACAGCCTGGACAGGCACTCTCCCCGATTTATCCGGCCTTAAATACGT
This sequence comes from uncultured Oscillospiraceae bacterium, assembly GCA_964411785.1. Classification (GTDB taxonomy): domain Bacteria; phylum Bacillota; class Clostridia; order Oscillospirales; family Oscillospiraceae; genus RUG626. Next base: position 1,215 of record CAYPMJ010000107.1, on the reverse strand, counting down.
GACGCTCCAGCCCTGGGACTCAAGCCGCCTCGCCGTCCTTCGCACGGCGTCGTGTTCGGAAGCTCCTGTAATGAGGTGCTTTCCATGTCTCCAGGCGGCCCTTGCTGCCCCCAGAAGCGCCCAGTTGTCCCCCTCAGTCCCGCCGGAGGTGAAGAAGACCTCCTCCTCCGAGGCCCCCAGCGCCTCCGCCACACTCCCACGGCTTCCCCGCAGCAGTGACGCCGCCCGTCTGCCCGGGGCGTGCCCTGAGGACGGATTGCCATAGTCCTCCGTCATGGCCTCCACAGCCGCGCTGACCGCCTCCGGGCAGGCCCTGGTTGTGGCGGCGTTATCGAAGTAACAGGTCATGGATCACTCCTTCTCCGGAAATGCACCTTGAATCCGGTATGAAAATGATGTATAATACCCTGGCATTATACACCAACAGGCAAATCTTCACAAGAGGCATCGCCATGAAAATCCATATTCACACCCTCGGCTGTAAGGTCAACCAGTTTGAATCCCAGGCAATGGAAGCGCTGCTTAAATCCCGCGGCCACACCGTAACTGCCGAGGAGACAGGCTGCGACGCGGTGATTCTAAATACGTGCGCCGTGACGGCGGAATCCGTAAGGAAATCCCGCCAGGCGCTCCGCAGGCTCCGTGGGCTAAACCCCGGGGCCGTGATCGGCGTCTGCGGCTGCTGGCCCCAGAGCAGCCGGGAGGAGGCCGCGGAGCTTGCGGATGTCGTCTTCGGGAGCAGCGGCCATGAGTCGTTCATCGCCGCGCTTGAGGAGGCGTCGGAACAACGCCGGAGGATCCTCAATGTGGATAACGCCCTCTCAAGGCGCAGCCTTGAGCATCTCCCGGCGGGGAACACCTCCTCCAGGACAAGGGCGCTTCTGAGAATCGAGGACGGGTGTGTAAATTTCTGCGCCTATTGTATAATTCCCTTCACCCGCGGGCCCGTCCGATCCATGCCGCTCCCCGATATCCGGCGTGAGGCGGCGGCGCTCCAGGCCGACGGATACAGGGAGATCGTTCTCACAGGCATCGAGATAGCCTCCTATGGGCATGACCTTAAGGACGGCAGCAAGCTTACCGACGCTGTGGAGGCGGCGCTTGAGAGCGCGCCGGGGGCAAGGCTCCGGCTCGGCTCCCTTGAGCCGCGGGCGGTGACGGAGGACTTCTGCGCGAGGCTCTCACGGTTTTCAAACCTGTGTCCGCACTTTCACC
>CAYPMJ010000106.1:0-7147 GCA_964411785.1 uncultured Oscillospiraceae bacterium | reverse complement strand
GAGGTGAGGGCGGACGATACCGGCGAGGAGGACACCGACGACATGACCGCAGCCGGGGAGAGCGTGGACACCCAGGTGTTCACCGAGGTTGAGACAGTGCCTGTGAAGGTTGCAGAGCCCGTCTATGAGCCGGTGGAGATCGAGGAGCCGGAGGGAACAAAGGAGCTTGCGGAGGACCTTGTAGCGGCGGTGAACGTGGGCGAGGACAAGGTGGAGATAACCCTTGTGCCGGAGAGCCTGGGAAAGGTGACAGTGGAGATAACGAGAGCTGACGACGGGAGAATAAGCGTCATGATGAGCGCTCAGAACCCGAAGACGACGTCGCTTCTCCAGAAGCACGCGGACGGACTTGAAAATCTCATGTCCGCCGGGACAAAAAGCGAGGTCCATGTTGAGGTGCAGCGCGAGGAGGAGACCCCGAGACAGTTTTTAAACCCCAACGGCGACGAGAACGCAAGGGAGCAGCAGCACCAGCAGCGTCAGCAGCGCCGTGAGCAGCGGGACGATGGCGATAACTTCCTGCACCGGTTGCGGCTCGGACTGACGACGCTGGACGGAATAGCCTGAGAGGAGGCAGCTTCAGATGACAGATCTATCAAACATATTGGCGGTTGACACATCGCAGGTTGTCGCGAAGAACAGCACCGACACCAAGGCCGGCGCAAGCCTTGACATGACCGATTTTCTCACGCTTATGGTGGCCATGTTCCAGAACCAGAGCATAGATGACACGGCTGATACGGGCGAGATGATGAACATGATGGTGCAGATGTCGGTGGTGGAGGCGATAACGAGCATAAGCGCCCTTATAAGCGACTCAACGACCATGACGTACGCCGCGTCACTTGTGGGCAAGGAGGTCACCATAGGCCAGCGCGTGGGCAGCAGTATCATTGAGATCTCGGGGACGGTTGACGGGACGGGTATGCTGAACGGTGAGCAGGTGGTGTTTGTAAACGGCGAGAGCTACGCACTCTCCGAGATTATGGCCGTGGGCAAGCTGCCGGACCTCACAGGGACGAGCTCAGCTGTGAGCGGGAGCACATCGGCTGTGGAGGAGACCGGGGAGTCCGGCGAGGCCGAAAACAGCGGCGATGATGAGGTGACTCAGGAAGTCGAGGAGTCCGGCGCAGCTGAGGACGCTGAGAACGCTGAGAACGCCGAGGACGCCGGTGACGAGGGCTCTGATGATGAAGGCGATGAGGACCTGGGGGGCGTGACAGGCGCTTAAAAGAGAAGGCTGCAAGGATAGAAGATAGCCTTGCGGAGACGTAGAAGGGCGCACCTTAAGGGCGAAGGATCGTTTTAAGTGGGCCTTTTAGCGGAGAAGAAGTTTTGACTTAAAGGCTGAAAGCCGACACATTGGGGGAAGGAGGCCGGAAGCGGCTGTGATAAACAGAATTGAAGGAACAGCGGGAGTGGCAGACGCTGGGTCTGCAAGGCGTAAACAGGAGAACCAGACCGGGAGCGGCTTTGAGGCGATGCTCAAGGAGCGCATCAATGAACGGTCGGAACCTCGCCAGACGGTGAATTTTTCAAAGCACGCCATGGCTCGCGCTGAGGAGCGTGGAATTGAGGTGACTCCGGCGCTGATGGATAAGCTGGTGGAGTCGGTGGGGAAGGCCCAGGAGAAGGGAGCGAAGAACATTCTCGCTTTCGATTCAAACCAGGCTTTCATAATCAACATTCCCTATGGGAGGGTCATAACCACCATGTCCCAGGAGGAAATGAGAGAAAACGTATTCACAAATATTGACGGCGCCGTGCTTCTTTAAAGACAGCTGGACCCGCAAGGGGGGCTGAGGGCGCAGCCCGAATGACTGTGCCAGGCGCTGTCCGGATTTGAAAAAGGAGAAAACGATTCAATGACTGGAGCAATGTATGCAGCAGTGGCCGGACTACGCGCTCATATGAGTGCGCTGAACGTCATAGGAAACAACATATCAAACGTAAATACAATGGGTTACAAGGCGTCGCGGTACACATTCAGCGAGGCGCTGTACACCACATCGAGGAGCGGCTCCGACGGCACCGCCACCATGGGCGGGCGCAACCCGGCGCAGATAGGCTATGGCTGCTCCATAGGTACTATCGACATCGACATGAGCAGCAAGAACTACAGCCCCACCGCCCAGGCGCTGGACTGCACCATAGACGGCGACGGCTTCTTCCTCGTGGGGAACAAGACGACGCTGGGCGTGAACAACCAGACGCAGCTTAAGAGCCTTATGCTGACAAGACTTGGCAACTTCGATGTCAAGGACGGATACCTTGTGGACGGCGAGGGGAACGTGGTGTACGGGTTCCTGCGGGTGCAGAGCGACGACGACAACGCCGACGAGTACGGGACCGTCATGAGCACCGTGCTCACCCCGATCCGCGTCCCATACGCGACTCAGACACTGGTTGACGGCGGGGCCATAGACGACGAGGGACAGAACGCCGCCAGCGTCCGCACAACCCTCTGGTGGCCGACGGTGGAGGGCGAGGGTCTCAACACCACCGTCCAGGACGCCACAGCGGAGGACATGGGCCTTGAGAGCGCCGACGACAGGGAGCGCGTCTCCACCAACACCTTCGCAATAGACGAGACAGGCCGCATAACCATCACCATAAGCAGCGGCGAGAGCTACATATTGGGGTACGTGGCAATAGGCAAGGTGGACAGCCCCAACGGCGTAACCCATGTGGACGGGCACTACTACCAGGCCCTGGGCGGAGCGGGCGACATACACCTCACCACCGTGGACGGAGCAGTGACATATGTGCCTGATGAGGACGCAGAGTGGGGACTTACAATCGAGAGCGCCGGCAACACCGCCATAATCACCAGCGGCCTTGAGTCCTCCGGCACAGACCTCGCCCAGGAGATTACAAACATGATAACCATTCAGCGCGGCTATCAGGCAAACACCAGAATCGTGACGGTGACAGATTCAATGCTTGAGGAGCTCGTAAATATGAAACGGTAAGACCTGTCCGCGCCGGTGTATGGATAGACGGGTTTGAAAAGTATACCTCCTAACCTCTCTAAGAACAAAAGGCGGGCGGCGCTGTCCCGGGACCGGCCCCGGGAGAAAACGGCAATCCCTGCGGAAATCCGGCGCAGCGCAGGGCAGAGGGGGCGGCTGTACCGCCGTTCCCCGCCGTCCACCCCATTAAAGAGCGAAGGAGTGAGAGCTCCCACGGTGGAGCAAACAAATAAGTTGGAGAAAAGATAGGGAAACTACCTACGTGGGCTTGCAAATTTGGCCAAAATGAGTTAAAATACCTAAGCATTTTTCCTTTTATCAATCTATTCGGTCTGGGAGGGTGAAGCCATGGTAGTGCTGACGAAGATGAATAAGGACCGCTTTCTGGTGAATCACAACCAGATTGCCTGTATTGAGTTCATCCCTGAGACCAAGGTGGTCATGATGAACCACGAATATTACATAGTCCGCGAGAGCGGGGACGAGATTATTCAGAAGATAGCTGAGTATAACGCCAAGGTGATGGACATAAATCGTCAGCTTGTCATTGAGGACAGGCGCGGGAGCTGAGATGCGCTCCGGCGAAGCCGGTTTGCAGTTCAGTACATGGTGGGTGAGAGATACATAATGAATATTACATATTTCATAGGATTGGTGCTGGCAATAGCCTTCATAGTCCTCGGGATGATGGGGTTTGATCTCACGAGCTTCGCTTCTCTGAATCCGACCCAGCTGGAGCACTTCATTGACGGACCTAGCGTCATGATAACGGTGGGATGCACGCTGGCGGTGGTCGTGGCGAGCTTCCCAATCTCGATGCTGAAGAATATACCGAAGCACTTCGGGATAATACTGAACACCAAGAAGTTCAATCCGAACACATACGTCGACCAGCTCACGGAGCTGGCGCAGAAGGCCAGGAAGGACGGACTTCTCTCCCTTGAGGAGATGGCCAACCAGCAGAAGGACCCGTTTTTCAAGCAGGCCATAATGCTCCTTGTGGACGGGAGCGACGCGGACAGGGTACGCGCCATACTTGAGAACGATATTGAGCAGATGTCCGCCAGACATGACGCCGCAGCGGCCATGTATGAGAAGGCGTCGTCGGTGGCGCCGGCGTTCGGGATGGTGGGCACTCTCGTTGGACTTATAAACATGTGTAAGGGACTCAATATCACCGACGGAAGCTCAAACCTGGGCGACGACATGGGCACGGCCCTTATAACGACGCTGTACGGGTGCATACTGGCCCACATGATATTCAACCCCATAGCGAGCCACCTCAGGACACAGGACGAGGAGGAGACGCTGTGCAAGATGATAATAGTGGAGGGAATCGCCGGGATACAGTCGGGCGAGAACCCCAAATTTCTGAGAGAGCGGCTGCTCACGTTTGTTGACCAGAAGAGCCGGCTTGCCGAAGGCGGCAAGAAGGGCAAGGGAAAGGCGCCCAAGGAGAAGGAGAAGTAACCCTGAAAGGGCGCGGAGAGAGGAGGCAGCCTTATGGTGAGAAAGAAGAAGAGCGGGGGCGGCGGCGCCAACTGGATGGACACCTATGGCGACATGGTAACGCTGCTGCTGTGCTTTTTTGTGCTGCTGTACTCCATGTCGACAATAAGCGAGGAGAAGTGGAAGGCCATTGTCATGAGCTTCAATCCGGACAGCATTCCGGATCAGACGGAGATAGTTGGCGGCAATCCCACGGATTTCAGCTCCGACGGGGCGCCGGATAACGATGTGGAGGACATAGATCTGGCAGAGATTGCGCTCCGCCAGGCCGAGATACAGCAGGCCATGGATGAGCTCTACGAGAAGCTGAAGGAATACGCCGAGGAGTCGGGAGTAAGCGAGAGCGTGACAATTACGGAGGGAGACGGCTACGTCTTCATATCCTTCCGGGATACAGTTTTTTTTGACGGAGACAAAACGGACATTCGCCCGGATGGCCAGGTAGTGCTGCAGCAGGTAGCGGAGATACTCTCAGCGGCGGTTGATTATATAGATGAGGTGCGCGTCATGGGCCACACGGCCCAGGCCAGTGCCGACAAGCCGAACAACCCGATAAACGACAGACGGATATCCGCGGTGAGGGCGTCCAACGCGGCGGCCTACATACAGATGAACAGCACGCTTGACCCGGCGAGGATCGTGAGCGTCGGATACGGCCAGCACAGGCCGATCTCCTCCAACGACACGGAGGAGAACAGAAAGCTGAACCGGCGCGTGGAGATATGCGTGACCGGCTTTGACCTGATGGACGAGCTGGGGGACAGCATAGAGCAGTACAATACGATGGTGGGAATTGAGTCAGGTTCCGCATCCGCGGATGACTGAGACGCCGGTGGAGCCTGGAAGGCGGATGGGCGAGAGACAAACGCCGCAGGAAGGGACTTCTGACACCGGGGAATAAGGACGCCCGTCGCCGGAAGCGGGGATCGCCCGGGACGGAAAAGAGGTTGAGGCATGGCTGAGGTTCTGTCACAAAGTCAAATTGATGCGCTCATAAGCGCCGCACTGGGCGGCGGCGGGGGAGGTGCGGGCGACAAGGCCAAGCCCGTTGAGAAGGAGCCTAAGAAGAAGTATCAGAAATACGACTTCAGAAGCCCCCGCAAGTACACGAGAGAGCGCATAAAGATGCTGAACAGCATTTTTGAGAACTACTCCAAGATGCTGAACACGCGGATAAACGGGCTTATGCACACCACCTGTGAGGTGGAGGTGGACTCGGTTGACGAGCAGAGATATTTCGAGTTCTCAAACGCGCTTATTGAGGGGGAGGTAGTCTCCCTGACATACCTGAAGCTCAAGGGGACAGTGAGCGAGGACCCGGTGATAATATGCGCCACGCCCACGATCATGGTGAGCATGATGGACCGGCTCATGGGCGGGAACGGGGATGTGGAGGACGACCTGCCCACAGATTACACCTTTACGCCGCTGGATCTGAGCCTCTACAGGAGCCTCATGGAGCAGTTCGTCTCCATAATGGGCAGCAGCTGGGACAACTACATAGACCTGGAATTTGAGTTTGAGCGGGTGGAGCCGAATCCTACGATGATGCAGCTCATAAGCATAGAGGAGACGGTGGTGCTCGTGAGCCTGGATATAAAGTTCCCCAACTGCTCGGGGCGGATTGACATATGTATGCCGGACACGGTGTTGAGCCGTGTGTTTGAGGAGATAAACCGGGAGAACACGGTCTTAAGGAAGGACAGGGAGGACCGCTCACGGGATATATACTCCAGGCTCAAGGATTCAACTCTTGAGGTTGTCGCGGAGCTGGGCCGCACAACAGTTCAGCTGGAGGATCTATATAATTTAAATGTCGGGGATGTCATTGATATGGGACTTAAGAAGGATTCTGCCGTCTCGCTCAGGATAGGTGGCCGTCAGTGGTTTGGCGGGATGATGGGCACCCACGAGAAGAAAATGGCGGTCAGGATAGAGGACGTGTATTGCAGCGCGGAGGGAGGGAGCAGACAGGAAGATGAGCAGTAAGCCCTTTAGTCCGATGGAGCTGGACGCCATCGGCGAGATAATGAATATAAGCCTGGGTTCCTCCGCGACAGCAGTGTCCAACATGCTGGATCACCGAGTGGATATAACAACCCCGAAGGTGAAGGTGATCAGGGCCTCCGATTTCACACTGGGTGATCTGGAGCCCGCCGTGGGCGTGGAGATACAGTATGTGACGGGCCTTGAGGGGAGCAATCTCATGCTCCTCAAAATGAGCGACGTAAAGGTGATAGTGGATATCCTCATGGGCGGGGAGACGCCCGATGAGGAGTTTGAGCTGAATGACCTCACCCTGAGCGCGGTCTGCGAGGTAATGAACCAGATGATGGGCTCGGCCGCAACGGCGCTGAGCGACTTTCTGGGCAGGATGGTGAACATCTCAACACCGGAGACCTTCGACGGGAACAATGTGAGCAGCATTCTCCAGGAGCGGCTGCCTGACCCCGCGGCAAATGTGGTGGTGGTGGAGTTCTCCCTCTCCATAGAGGGCTCCATGGAGAGCCGCTTCATGAACGTCATGTCGGTGGAGCTTGCAAAGGAGCTTGTGTCAGGGTTCGGCCTTGAGGAGACAGAGCCGGAGGAGCCCGCACCCGCGCCGGCCCCTGCCCCTGCACCCGCGCCGGCGCCCGCAGCAGCCGCCGGCTCCGGCGGCGTAATGA